>JBEDEK010000001.1:0-5084 GCA_041175745.1 Bacillota bacterium
TTAATGCTTTTCTTACATCTTGTCTGGTTAAATCTAAATCCGCAATATCCGACCAATCGCCAATCCGATTTGCGAGTTTACCATCTTTATAATAATAATATTCAGGATGTTCTTTAACCCAACGTGCATCACGTGCAGTGTGATTGAAGACAATATCCATCATCACTTTTAAACCTATGCGATGGGCTTCGGTAATCAAGTTTTTAAAATCTTGTTCAGTACCAAGTGCTTCATCAATTGCATAGTAATCTCGAATCGAATAAGGACTTCCCACTTTTCCTTTTCTTGCTAATACCCCAATCGGATGAATGGGTAATAAATATAAGATACTCACACCCAGACTTTGAATTCTAGGTAAATCCTTGATTAACGCTTGAAACGTTCCTGCTTGGGTGTGATTACGTACAAATACTTGATAAATGGTTTGTTGTCTTAACGCTTTTGTCAGTGCTTTCATATCGCCTCCTACAAAATCAATACCAAGACAGAAAGGATGATGATTAATCCAAGGATGATCGCCGAGAAAATAAGCAAACCTTTTGAATATTCCATATGGTTATTTTAAGCGTGTTTGATTACGTTGATAGGTTCTTAATCCAGTTAAAACAATGAAAGCTTTTACAGGAAAGGCAATTACAAAGAATGCGACTTGGTTGAAATATAACGCTAAGGGAGGAATACCTAAATACCAAACGCGCCATTGGACCCCCCAAATGATGCTAATCAAAATTTCAGAAATTAGCACGATAAACACAACGGATTTTGCGTTAAGATCATTTTGCTTTGCTCCATCTGAGAAACGTTTTTCTAACCGACTGATCAAATAAATAAATCCAAAAAATACCCCCATCGCTACCATAGGCAAGACGATACGAACAAACAATGTCGATAAATCAACATCCACAAAGTTACCACCACCTAAATTAAAGGTGTACGCATCGCGTGAATAAATAAACCAGATGCCATATGCCAGTAACGCTCCTAATAATCCATAACTCAAATTAAAGTAGCCAGGAAGTTTTTCAATCGATACCATTACTTTTTTAAGTAACCAAGGCAACACACCCAACACTGCTAAACCAATCGTGACGTAAGGTGTATAGGTACCTACAGAATTAATCATAAAACCAATCACATCAACCGATGCGCCAACGATGGCACCAAATATGGGACCCACTACTAAAGATGCGAGGATAATTGCACTTGAGCCAAAGGCAATCCGATTAACTTCACCAATAGGAATCATCAAAACGCGTTCTAAAATTAAACCAACGGCGATAAACATAGCCGATAAAGTCATCTTGCGAATCATTTGATTTTGCATAAACTAACTCCTTTTTATGCGATGTATTTTTGTCTCACTTGCCCAACAAAGGCGAGTGAACCCGTTATTAATAATACACTATGCTGAGGCATGCCTTCGCTTAGAACCTTCAAGGCGACGTCATACGATTCAATAAAAGGGAAATCAATCCCTACATAGTCTTGTTTTTGCCGAGCACGAACATGGGGAAAAGTTGTCAAAAAAATATGTTTACTGATCAAACTTAATTGCTGAATCATCGGCGTAATATCTTTGTCTTTAAAGGATGCAAATAGCACATATATCGAGGTATGAGATTGTTTAAGTAGGGCTTTAACTAAAGCTTCAATACCACCAGGGTTGTGCGCACCATCGAGAATGATCATCGGTGATTGTTTAATCACTTCTAAGCGACCAGGCATAAACGTATCATGAATTGCCCGATGTAAGTTTTCAGTAGAAATCCGATAGCGATTGGATAGTATTTGTACAGCTTGAAGTGCAAGTGCCGCATTATCAAACTGGTAAGTTGCTGTCATTGTCAGAGTATAAGGTTCATCTTGACCAAATTTAAATTTAAGTGGGTAATGTTCTTGCAAAATTTGATAGGGTTCCCGCTTAAAAATCGGTGATTGCAGTTTTGAAGCAACTTCTTCGACCACTTTCATCGCACCCGTTGGCAAGGGACCAACCAAAACCGGAACATTTGATTTAATGATGCCAGATTTATGATCCGCAATTTTTTCAACTGTATCACCTAAATAAGCTTTATGTTCTAAAGAAATGTTAGTAATGATGCTCAACACCGGTGTAAAGATATTGGTAGCGTCAATTTTACCACCCATCCCCACTTCAATAATGGCGAAATCACAACCTTGATCTTGCAAATAATGAAAGGCAAGAAGGGTTTGCATCTCAAATGCGGTCAGTTCATAACGATCGAATAACGGTTGCCACTTTCTAAAAAAAGTGAGAATGTAATCTTCTCTAATCTCTTCTTGGTTAATGTAAATCATTTCTTGGAATCTGGCCAATGAAGGTGAAGTAAATAAACCCACCTTACGAAAATGCGTTTGATAAATATTTTTTAAAAACGTGGCAGTAGATCCTTTGCCGTTAGTCCCGGTGATATGAATCGCAGGCACTTTAAATTGAAATGGATGATCTTTGAGAAATAAATCATATTTTTCACGAGAATAAACCGGTGAAACTTTCTTAGCGAAATAATTCATTAAATCAATGATAGTTTCAATCATGGAAGTCTCCTTGACTTGCTGCACGCATTTTCCTTACTGTGTCTTTCTTTTTAATTGCCTCACGTTTGTCGAAATGTTGCTTACCTTTGGCAACCGCAATCAAGACTTTAATCAGTCCATGCTTTAAATAGATTTTCAAAGGAATAATGGTCAACCCTTTTTCTTGAATCGCTTTGCTGATTTTAAATATCTCTTGCTTGTGGGCTAATAGTTTTCGAGTTCGAAGCGGTTCATGATTGAATAACGTGCCTTGTTTATACGGGGCAATATTCATGTTCAAAAGAAATAATTCTTGGTTACGACTCACCACATAACTATCAGAGAGAGAACCACCACCTGCACGTAAACTTTTAACTTCGGTGCCGGTTAACATTATCCCAGTTTCTAAAAAATCAGATAAAAAATAGTCGTAGTTTGCACGACGATTTTGAACGATGATTTTTTCACCCGTGGTTTTTTTCATTTCGAATTCCGCTGAAAAAATTATACTATACGCCCACTTACAACGGGATTGAATCGATTTATCGACCAAGCGATAGGTATACTTTTAATCCAGCTAGAAGAATATCCATCGCCAATGCCATGGCTTTAGGTTCTAAAACAAAAGCAATACGGATTTCTTGCTTACCTCTAGTTTGATCGACATAAAAATCCTTGCCTGGTGTCACTAACAAACGTTGACCTTGATAAACAAAATCTTGAATTAACCATAAAGCAAACGCTTCTGCATCTTTAACCGGTACTTGTAACATCATATAAAAGGCACCCTCTGGAATCACATAATGAATGGAAGGATTGGTCTTCAATTTTTCAATCACGGTGGCGATACGATCAAAGTATTGGTCTCGAGTCCATTGAATATGACTTTCTGGAAGTTTGTACAGTTCACTGGCACCGATTTGATCTAATAAAGACACGCCTAATCGCGATTGACCGAGGCGGTGAATTTTTTGCATAAACACTTTGTTTTTACTAAGTAAACAACCTATTCGAGCCCCACATGCAGAATATCGTTTTGAGACACTATCCACAATGATGGTCCGGTCAGCAATATCTTGATAATGGGCAAAGGAAATCGCTTGATGTTTCGCGAAAGTCAACTTGCGATATAACTCATCGCCAATTAACCAAAGATTATGTTTTTTCGCTAACGCGATCAGGATTTGTAATTCCTCATCGCGATACACTCTTCCTGAAGGATTACTAGGATTGGCAATCAAGATTGCTTTCGTCTTGGTGGTGATTCTTTTTTCAATGATGTCGATGCTTGGAATTGCATAACCCGTTTCAGGATACGTGGGGATCCCCACGAGTTGAATATCTAATTGTTTAGTAAACGCTAAATAATTTGGATAAAACGGTTCCGGTGTGAGAATTTCATCTCCTGGATTACAAATCACATAAAAGGAAAATAACAACGCATCTGTTGCACCTTGCGTCACTTGTAAATCTTGTAAATCAAATTGATATCCATCATGTTGAAAATAGGCTTGGATGGCCTTTAATAGCGCAGGATGACCTTGGGATGGAGCATAGGCAATATGGTGGGCTTGATAACGCTTCATCGCCTCAATAAAAACCGAGGGTGTTGGTAAATCAGGTTCACCAATATTTAAATAAAAAACCTTATGACCTGCTGCTTCAGCAGCTTTGGCATAAGGTAATAATTTGCGAATCGGCGAAGCAGGATAATTATCTGCTCGCAAGGAGATGAGGGGTTGTTCCATAAGGAACCCTACTTTCTATTTGCTGCCACGAAACTGGTAACCAGCACCGACAACCGCTTTTTTAAAAGCATCTTCCGTGACCGCACCTTGTAACATCACTTCTGCTTCTTCCGCCATGAGATTTACTTTAACGTTACTCACGCCTGGAACTTGCTTCAGTGCCGTGGTGACTTTTGCAGCGCAGTGCATGCATGTCATGCCACCAACTTTTAAGGTTTTAATTTGTGCCATATTCAATACTCCTTTCTTATTTTACTATATTTGCCCGAAAGCTTCTAAGACGAAGTGCGTTCAGGACTACCGATACCGAGGAAAATGCCATTGCTAAAGCGGCAATCATTGGTGATAGCAACCAACCAAAGAATGGAAATAAGATCCCAGCCGCCAAAGGAATTGCAATTAAATTATAGAAAAAAGCCCAAAAAAGGTTGGTTTTCATATTCTTGACAACACTTTTCGATAGGTTAAAGGCGTAGACGACTTGTCGTAAATCGGATTGTAATAGCACAATGTCCGCAGCTTCAATCGCAATATCTGTTCCTGCACCAATTGCCATGCCAACGTCTGCACGCATTAAGGCGGGGGCATCATTAATGCCGTCGCCAACCATGACGACTTTTCTTCCTTGTTGTTGAAGATTCGCAATCGCGCCATCTTTATCTTGAGGTAACACTTCGGCAATAACTTCAGAGATACCTACTTCGCTGGCAATACTTTCGGCAACGGGTTTTAAATCCCCAGTTAACATTACAAGTTTTTTTCCAAGTTTCTTTAATGCTTGTATTGCTTCGATGCTGG
>JBEDEK010000002.1:0-7787 GCA_041175745.1 Bacillota bacterium
CGCCAGTCGAGGCAATAAATGGAATCAACGTGGTATGAATATAAAAAGTATTTTGCATTCCACGATCTCGGCGAAATTGTCGGATGGCTTCTAGGAACGGTAAAGACTCAATATCTCCAACTGTGCCACCAATTTCAACGATGATAAAATCAGCCTGACTACTTTTTTCAACTAGGATCAATCGTTGTTTGATTGCATCTGTAATATGAGGAATCACTTGAATGGTAGCGCCTAAATAATCGCCCATTCGTTCTTTTTTTAACACTTCATCATAGATTTGTCCTGCAGTAATCGAAGAATGTCTGCGAATCGGTTCATCAATAAACCGTTCATAGTGACCTAAATCTAGATCGGTTTCGGCACCATCTTCAGTGACGAACACCTCGCCGTGTTGGTATGGCGACATAGTGCCTGGATCCACATTAAGATAAGGATCAAATTTTAAAGAAGCAACGCGATAACCGTGGCGTTTTAATAACTGCCCTAAAGAAGCAGCAGAAATACCTTTTCCTAGACCCGAAACCACGCCACCAGTTACAAAAATAAATTTTGCCATAAGATTATTTTATGCTGAAAACGTAAAAGCAAATGTAAATTATTTTATGGTGACAGTTTCGGTTTCAAAATTGACTTCAACCAAATCAAAATAATTGGTGGCAATATTTTTACCAACCACGTCTGGCCGGATAGGAATTTGTCGATGACCTCGATCAATCAAGACCACTAACCGAATCAAAGCAGGCCGACCCATCGCCATAATCGCATCAATACCAGCGCGAACAGAACGACCGGTATATAAAACATCATCGACGAGTAAAATGATTTTCTTTTCTACCGTAAAAGTTTGGGTAGGGACATGCACATTTTGTTTTTCATCATCTCGATAAGGACGAATTTCTAGCGGATATACTGGAATTTCTTTACCCTGAATTTCTAAAATTAGACCTTGTAATAATTGGGCTAAACGAAATCCCTTGTTTAAAATACCGACCAGCACCAATTGATCAAGTTGTAAATGTTGTTCCACAATCTCGTGGGCTAACCGTCGCAACGTCCGTTGAAATAAATCTTTTTCCATCAGTGTTTTCATATTAATTAAAAATTTACAATTCCCTTGTTAGAACATTTCTAATTTATTTTAGTATATACCAAGTAGGATCTTTAAAGCATGCCTGTGAGCATACAAAGAACCATGTATTCACTTGCTTTAAAGACACCCATTGGTGTCTTTTTTTGCAAAAAGAAACTACACAAAAAGGAGGATGTGTATGAAAAACACATTGACGTTAGGTATTCGTGAAAAGCCGAGTTCGAAAGTGCAATGGGCAGTCTTGTCCTTGCAACACGTGTTCGCCATGTTTGGGGCAACCGTGCTTGTTCCAATCTTAACGGGATTATCGATTAGTGTTGCCTTATTTAGCTCGGGGATTGGAACGTTAATTTATATTTTCTTTACCAAAGCTAAAGTTCCTGTCTACTTAGGTTCTTCTTTTGCTTACATTGCCGCAATTTCGATTGCCTCGCAATCATTTGGGGTAGGCTCAGCTTTTATTGGGTTGGCTGTCGTGGGTCTCATTTATATCATTGTTGCATTGGCGATTCGTTATTTAGGTACCGCATGGTTAAATCGTATCCTTCCACCTGTGGTAATTGGTCCAATGATTGCCATTATTGGCATTTCGCTCGCCAGTGTTGCAACTGGACAAGCTGGATTATCACCAGATTCGGGTGACGCATTCTTTGCCTCGTTAGCAACCGATATACGTAATCCGTTAATTGCCTTAGTAGCGTTTGCCACCACGGTAATCTTGGCCATTTTTGCCAAAGGATTTTTCAAAGTTGTGCCGATTGTGGGTGGTATCCTGGTCGGTTATGTATTTGCAATGTTGGTTGGTTCCGTCAATTTTGACACACTCACGAATATTGCTTGGCTTAAAATTCCTGAATTTCAATTTTTCGGCACATACGCAATTGATTTTCGTGCAGTCTTGATGTTTGCTCCGATATCTTTTGTGACAATTGCAGAACACATCGGTGACCATAAAGTTTTAGGATCGATCACAAATGAAGATTTTCTACGTGATCCAGGTTTACACCAAACCTTAATGGGAGATGGCGTGGCAACGCTTGCAGCCGCCTTAATCGGTGGACCTGCTAACACGACTTATGGTGAAAATACTGGCGTAGTGGGGATGACAAAAGTGGCATCCGTTTATGTCACAGGTCTTGCCGCTGTGTTATCGATAGTCTTATCGTTCTTTAATATTTTAACGGGTCTGATTCAAACGATTCCTGCTCCGGTAATGGGTGGCGTATTAATTTTACTATTTGGATTAATCGCTGGTAATGGTCTCAAAGTCATGGTCGATGCCCAAGTTAACCTTGCTAGCATGCGTAATTTAATCATTGTATCGACGATGCTTGTCATCGGTTTAGGACAAGCGAAAATCTTGATTAACGACGCAGCTGCCTTAACTGGTATGGCTTTAGCAGCAATTGTGGGTATAACCTTAAACCTTTTACTACCAGACGAAAAAACAGTCCTTCCTGATCAAGGAAAGACTGTCAATCAACCTAAAAAAAGCGCGATTAAAAAATCAGCGTAAATTCAATCACAAGATAGACAAAGAAGAATAAACCTAAGACGTACACAATCCAGTGTACGTTTTTTCTTTGTTTTGAAAACAAAGACAATAACGCATAACTCATTGTGCCAAAGGCGATACCTTCAGAAATCTTAAATGTAAGAATCATCATGATGATGGTCAAGAAACTACTAACCAATACCACGGGATTATCCCATTCAATATTTTGTAAAGGTTTCATCATTAACACCCCAACGTAGACCAAGGCAAGCGATGTAACCGGAGCATAAGCGACCCCATTTACAAATACGGCATCCACAAATCCAAACAATGGATAAAGTACCAAAGCAAAAATAAACAATAATCCAGTCACTACCGAAGCTAAACCCGTACGAGCACCACTTTGAATGCCAGTATTAGACTCAATGTAGGACGTAACGGTGGATGTACCTAATAACGCACCACCAACTGTACCAATGGCATCAACCATGAATGCTTCTTTACGTTGGAATTGTCCTTGATCATTAGCCAAACCTGCTGTTTGTGATACTGACACTAACGTACCTGCAGTATCAAAAAAGTCGACAAATAATAAGGTGATGATAACCGGCAAGGCAAGGGGTTGAGCGAATAAACCACCTAAGCCATTGATTGCTTCACCAACAACATCACCAAACGCTGATAAGTCACCAAGATTAGCAGTGGTTAAAGATGGCATTTGTTCAGCTAAATCTGGAAAGATGATGCCGATTAAAACGCCGACTAAACCAGTTAAGACCATGGCAATGATGATGGCAAATCTTGCTAACTTTTCTTGGCCGACATGCAAAACCAACACAACCGCAATGCCAAATAAACTTAACAGCACCGGCGCTAAAGCAAGATCACCGAGTTTGACATAAGTGCCAAACGGATCGGCAACAATAATACCCGCATTCTTAAAACCAATAAAAGCGATAAAAAAGCCAATCCCTGCACCAATCGCAAGCTTTAAACTTTTCGGCATCGCTTCAATAATGATTTGCCGGAGACCCGTTAATGAAATCACTAAAAACAAAAGCCCTGAAACGAAAACTGCGGCAAGAGCTTCTTGATAAGTGAAACCAAGTGTCAGCACTACCGTGTATGTAAAAAAGGCATTAATTCCCATACCAGAGGCTAACGCGACTGGCACCTTACCAACCAAACCCATCAACAATGTTGTCAGGCCTGCGGCGAGGGCAGTTGCGACAAACACAGCAGGTTGTGACATACCAGCATTTGCCAGCATGAAACTATTCACAGGAAGAATGTAAATCATCGCGAGGAAAGTTACCAACCCTCCAAGCAATTCACGTCCAATGGTCGATTGTCGCTTTCGAATCGAGAAAAATTGGTCTAGACGCGTCGTCACAGATTGAAGAAAGTTCATGTTGATACCTCCTAGACTTTCTTGATATCAACGTAAACCCGTGGTGATGGTATGAAGATGAAAAAGATGAATCGTAGTCGCTTCATTAGGTGAAGCGGTAGAAACTTGACCACCACATTAGGTCGATTATACGATGATATAAGATGATTGTATTAATCCATCTTAAAGTTGCAAGAAAGATACTCGGTTCTTAACAATTTCTTTTTTCAACTATTCGCTTAAGGATTTACGAAAGAGTTCGTCTAGGAGTCGTTGTTGGATTGATAACTTATCTTGATCTTTTTTAGGGGTAATCTTCTGATACGTACCGTCACTGATTAATCGACGGCCCTTGACGTTATCATCCATATAACTTTGCACGTAGCGGTATAAGATTTTTTTTAATTCAGCATCGAGGATGGGAATCGCGACTTCCATGCGTCTTTCCGTATTACGGGTCATTAAGTCAGCACTGCCAATATAAATCTTTTGTTGCTCACCTTTTCCAAAAATATAGACACGTCCATGCTCAAGGAAACGACCGATGACTGAATGTACTTCAATGTTGTCAGTGACCCCTTTAATCCCGGGCAATAGACAACAAATACCGCGAATATTCATTTGAATGGTCACGCCAGCTTGGGATGCATCTTTTAAAGCATAAGAAAAATCATTATCCGTTAGCGCGTTCATTTTAAACATTAAGAATCCATCTTTGCCCTTCTTCTTTTCTTCTTCGATGAGTGCTAAGAAATGTTTTTTGAGATGGAAGGGTGAAACCAATAACGATTGATAAGCTTCAGAGGTCGCATTCATCGAAATGGTTTGGAAGAAGGTAATGGCTTCCATCCCAATCTTACTATTCGCAGTGATTAAAGATAAATCCGTATATTGTTCGACCGTTTTTTCGTTATAGTTTCCGGTACCGACTTGGGTAATATATTGAATCCCTTTTTTACCGCGATACGTAATCACGCACAATTTAGAGTGAATTTTTAAATAATCTAAACCATAAATGATACGGCATCCTGCTTGTTCTAATCGTTCCGACCAGTCAATATTATTTTTCTCATCAAAACGGGCTCGTAATTCAATGATCACCAAAACGTCTTTGCCATTTTCAGCGGCTAATGATAGATATTCAATCAGCTTGGCCGTTTTACCTAAGCGATAGACCGTAATTTTAATCGATAGTACATCCGGATTATTCGCAGCTTCTTTGATAAGTTGTAAAAAGGGTGTCATTTTTTCAAATGGATACATCATTAACATATCCTGTTGTTCAATTTGTTCTACCATGGGCTTATTAAGTTGATAGCGTTGAGGAAAACCTTGGCTTAGTGGTGGGAACAGTAGTTGTTCTTTTTGTTGAGGATTAAGTTCTTTTTCTAAATCAAACACAAATTGCATTTTTAAGGGAGCTTCGACTTCTAGATGCTGATATTTGCTTAGATTCAATTTGTCTAATAAATAATCGCGCAGGGTATTTGAGATATCTTTTTTGGTTTCTAAACGTAAGACATAACGGCGATTCCGGGTTTGTAACATTTTCTTTACTTTGGTTCTAACATCATTAAAAGCGTCAGCTTTTTCATCCCAGTTTAAATCGGCATTACGACTGACCATGAGTATGGTTTTTTCTTCAATATCATAGGCAGAAAAGATATCTTTTACATATGCATAAACAATTTCTTCAACGAGAATGATTTTAATTTGTCCCGAAGTTAAGAATTTGACATAGGGAGGAATGCCTTCAGGAATGGGAATGAGGCCTACCGTTTCCTTTCCCTTTTTCTTTAAACGCAAACCAATATGTAAATGTTGATTGTTTAAATGTGGAAAGGGATGGTTTTCATCAATAATTTGCGGTGAGAGTAATGGCAGAATATGTTCATGGTAAAAGACATCCATGATAGCTTTGTCTTCATCACTTGCTTGTTTATAGGTTTCTAAGATAACACCTTGTTGTTTTAGTGCTTGGCTAAGTTGAGCATAGACTTCATCCCGAAATTGATTGAGCGTATCAACTTTTTTATAGACCTGCTTAATCACATCTTTCAACGGTTGATGGGTTCGTAAATCCAAGGCATCGTGATTTTGGGCATAAATGTCTAAAAGACTGCCGACACGAATCATAAAAAACTCATTTAAGTTATTCGTGTAAATACTGGCAAACTTCAACCGTTCAAACAACGGCACATTCGGATCAGTAGCCTCTTCTAAAACGCGATGATTAAAATCTAACCAGGATAAATCCCGATTTTGAATAAATGCTTTAATTCCGTCATTGCTTTCCGGCACTTCTTTTTGTTTTAGATTCATTGCGTTGAGTAACCTTTCCTTGAGTAGGAGTCACGGGTAAGGCACGCACAGCTCTTGCTTTTACTAGACTTAGTTTTTGCAACAAATACCCTTCTCGAACACCATAGTCACTAATCACGACTAACGGCTTGCCGAATTCTTTTACAATGGTTTCTAATATTTTTAAACCAGGAAGAATGGTGTGTAATCGTTCAGGGATAATTTGGATGGTTTTTAAATAGGCGACTTTATCTTTTTTGAGTAAGAATTGAATTAAATCTTGAATGATGGTCAGGCTTAATTCTCGATGGTCGCTTGGAAGATTGAATACCCCAATTGCTAATTTCCTTGCAGCGCGAATGGTACCGCCTACGCCATATAAAGTTTTAGGTTTAAATGGAGGAAGCGAAAGTTTTTCTAGTGCATTTTCAACAGCTTTTTTAATTTTCTTTAATTCTTTTTCTTTTGGGAGTATTTTGTTCACATATTGAACATAAGCACTCAGAGAACCCATTTTAATCGCTTTAGCAAAAATTACTTCTTGCTTTTCTAAAGCAACAAGTTCGGTACTTCCGCCGCCAATATCAACGACCAACCCTTGATCGAATTTAGTATCCATCATCACACCTTCTAAATCGGCGAGTGCTTCTTGTTCTTCTGTGAGTAATTCAACTTCAAAAGGAACGACTTTGCGAATTTTTTCAATCACTGAGAGACGATTACTGACTTGACGCAAGGAGGCGGTCGCAATCAGATAACCTTGTTTGATGTTAAGATTTTCTAGCGTCTTCACATAGTGTTTGATGATACCAAGCGCCGCTTGAATACCTTCTTCTGTTAATTGTTGATAATCGTTGACGTAAGATGCTAAAGATACAAATTCTTTTTTAGAGAAAACCAAGGAAATTTTTTGATCAATCACTTGATAAACATTAAGGCGAACGGTGTTAGAACCTAAATCAATAATTGCGTGCATGAACTTATCTTAATCGATTAAATTTAAATATCTCGAATTCAAACTGATTCTTAACAAACCCTTCACTAAAGATTCATAAATGAAACAACAAAGTCTTTAAAAATTAAAAACCACGGTTAAATAGCCGTGGTTTAATCGAAAAAATAAAACTTTTAAATCAGTTCAATAAAGAAAGAGACATAGGCATTTTGCGGAGCGCCTTCGGTAATTTCTGCAAATGTTCCACTCCGTGAATTGGTGTTGACCCCAAAAATCAACGTACCTCTTGAAGTAATCAATAGCCAGGTAAACATATTGTCTGAACCGGTACCTACCCAAATGACGATTTGGGAAATTTCAAAAGCTTGATTTAAAACAAGCAGCAACATGTCACTTTCACCATTACTCGCAAATGAAGATGTGGTTGCTCTGGTGGCCCCAAGAGTCATCGTTCCAACGACTAAAAGAATGAGTAAGCCAAATTTCTTTTATCCTTTAACAAATCATTTATAAAATTCGACCACTTTGATTTTTCCATGTTTAATGATCCTTAAAT
>JBEDEK010000003.1:0-2616 GCA_041175745.1 Bacillota bacterium
ATATTAAAGTAATGAAGATGTTGCAACGCCAACTTCGCGATAAGTTGGCCCCATTATTTATCTTGGTTTTAACAAGTTGTGAAGGTATTTTTTCTTCTAGTAACCCCATCATCAGTAGTGAAACCCTTACTGAATATCAATCATTATTGACCCCGACCGTATCTTACATTAATGATCATTATGTGTTACCGACTACGATTGCGAATGATACGGAAATTTTGGTTACTTGGTCCACAGCCAATTATGACATCATCGATGGAGTTTTCCAGTACATCAGTCCCATTCAAGATGAAAGTATTGAACTAACGGCTACGCTTCAAAAACAAGATTTTGTTACAACTTTTACTTATCCTATGTTGGTGAAGAGTCAACTGCATGTACCGACATTTGCCAAACGCCCTGTCTTAAGGATTCATTTAGCCAATGCTAAAAACGAAAGTGACATCTATTATGAAGACTACATCGATGGAAGTGCAACCATTCAGTATGATTTGAATGGTCAATATGTGAATAAAAGTATTAGTAGTCCACTTGCGATCAGGACCAGAGGTCATTCAACTCGGTTTATGCCTAAACGGCCTTATCGAATTCGCTTTGATGAGAACACGTCGATATTTGGAATGAAATCTGCGAAGAATTATATTTTGTTGGCAAATTATATTGATCGTTCTTTAGTACGAAATAGTTTAACCGCTTATATGAGTCAATATTTTCCAAACACGCTTTATTCACTTGATTATCGATTTATTGATTTGTATATTAATCAAATTTATCGTGGACAATATTTATTAATTGAACGGGTTGAATTTTCAAAGAACCGATTGAATATTGAACCTAATCTTACTTTAGATGATGCCGGGTTTATGATTGAATTAGATTATCAAGTTTATGTGCAAAATCAAGGGAATGAAAATCTAGAATGGTTTAGAATCAATGATCGTCCTTATGCGATAAAAGAACCAAATCCGCTTGGTACCGGTTATCAGTTTAGACATACTCGCTTCATAAATAATTATTTGACCTCCACTCGCCAAGCCTTAATCCAAAAACAAAATTATGACACCTATATGGATGTGGAAAATTGGATTGATTATTTTATGATTCAAGAAATTGCCAAGAATGTGGATGTTGGTTGGGGTTCCGTTTTTATGGTTAAAGAAACTGGTGGAAAGATCAAGCATATGCCTTTGTGGGATTTTGATTTAGCATATGGTAACGCGGATTATATTGAATATGGTCCTGAAGGTCATTGGGGCTGGGCCACGTATGAAAAGAATGAATTATTTACTTTGATGATGCAAGTACCCGCGATTAAAAATCGTTTCAAACAAAAACTCAACCTATTTGAAGAAAAAGTATTGCCAAACGTATTAGAATGGATGACCTTAAACGAGGAACGAATAACAATTTTAAGCGCGGATAATTTTAATATGTGGCCTATGGATCAATGTGAAGGTTGGTGTCCAATTCCCGAACCATTGAGACCTTATACCTCTATTTCCCAACAATTTGATTATCTTCAAGAATTCTTAACCCAACGCATCAGTTGGATGAAATCTCATATCTAAACGCTTACATGTATGTTATAGTCGTACTTGTGTTTATGATTCCTAGCTTACTGCTTGGTGGATCATCACCAAGGAGAAACTATGTCATTTACGAATTTAGGCTTATCTGAAGCATTATTAAAATCGGTTGAAAAAGCTGGTTATACAGTTCCCACTCCCATTCAAGAAAAAGCGATACCAGTTCTGATTTCAGGTAAAGATGTTTTAGGAACTGCTCAAACAGGTACTGGTAAGACTGCAGCTTTTGCCTTACCGATGATTCAATTACTTTCAGTTTTACCGAAACTTGAAAAACGTGTCGTGCGAGCACTGGTCATTGTGCCAACACGCGAACTTGCGGTGCAAATTCAAGAAACGTTGATGCAATTATCACGGTTTAATAATTTAAGGATTGGCATGTTTTTTGGTGGTGTTTCAAAGTTTGGTCAAATCAACGCCTTAAGACAAGGTGTGGATATTGCGGTCGCGACCCCAGGACGTTTATTAGATTTAATGAGAGAAAGAATTTTTCATCCTTCCCACATTAAAATGGTAGTTCTTGATGAAGCTGACCAAATGTTAGATATGGGATTTTTACCAGATGTTAAAACGATTTTAGCCTCAATTCCAAAACCAAGACAAGCAGCTCTTTTCTCTGCGACCATGCCAGAACAAATTGCGAATCTCGCTGCTTCATTCTTACATGATCCAGTTCGGATTGCCATTACACCAGTCAGCCAACCTTTACAAAAAATCAATCATCAAACGATTCGCATTGAGAAGAATCAAAAGTTATCCTTATTAATGCATCTACTTAAAAATGAAGCGTTGAAATCAGTATTAATTTTTGTTCGAACGAAACGTGGCGCCAAACGAACAGCGTTAAATTTAACGCATCAAGGGCATCAAGTGGTTGAACTACATGGTAATCAGTCACAAGCGCAACGACAATTCGCCATGAAAAAGTTTAAAGAAAAACATGTCAGAATTTTAGTGGCAACGGATTTAGCAAGTCGTGGCATTGACATTGATAAGTTAACGCATGTGATTAATTTTGATATGCCGGAAA
>JBEDEK010000004.1:0-7145 GCA_041175745.1 Bacillota bacterium
CGAGCATATTAATTTGTGCTTCCCATGCGGCTGCATAAGTTGGCACTGCATTGGGTCCTTCGGCGACTAAGTTATCAAAGTTAAATGGATTTTCAGGCGTGTATACCCATGCCCAGAAATCTTTATAACCTGGTAACCATTTGTCTAAATCTGGTTTTGAATATTCGATTCTATCAAAGATGGCATCGATGCCTTCAATTCCTTCAACTAAACCTTCGACTCTTGTCCAAATTTCTGGATAATCCGCAATCGGGAATCGATCCAAGAAATCAGGAGTTAAGCCTTCGGCAATCGCATCTTCACGATCGGATTCTAATAAGGAGAGTCTGGCATCCCAACCATCTTTTCCAAAGGTCATCCATTTAGCAAGTAGATAAGCTTCTTCGGGATGTTCGGTTTGCGAAGAGACCGCTTGAAAGTCGAGAATGGTGGGTGGAAATAATCCAGCATCACCTTGTGGATAAGGCCAGAATCCGAGTTCAAAGTCACGATTATCAATCGCATCCTTAATCACCCAAAATTGCCATGAACCTTCGATATCCATTGCCGCATAGCCCGTTTGAATCATGTATGTTCTTAATTCATCATTGTCTTCTGCATCATAATCTTCAGGGGTAAAACGTGTGGTGGTTCCATCGGTTAATTGATGCAGGGCAACTTTTGCTTGCATTGCACTAATCCAATCCGCAGAGGTGTAATTAAATTGCTCACCATCCCATGTATCGTACTGTGTTTCAGCATTTTGCATCATTGGCCACACTTGTTGGAAATCCGGAGAACCATACCAAGTGTCCATACCCACGACTAAGTTTTCGGTGTTCACTAAATCAAAATTTTTAATGTCAGAGGCAATATTAACAAATTCTTCAAACGTCCAATCTTTCACAGGGTAACCATCATTATCAATTCGATATCTTCCGGGCACTGTTTGTAAGTTGGCTCGTTCAAAGATATTTAAATTAATCAAAATACCTTTTAAGAATTGGAAGGAAGGAACGGCGTAGCGTTTACCATTGTAAACACCGGCAAGTGCGATATTGTCATACACCATTTCGGCATCTTCGTCTGCATCCCAATATTCGGCTACATCCAAGGTCAAACCAGCATTGATAACGGTAGGGACGTTATCCGTAGCAAAGACGTCTGGTAGTAATCCAGCTTGAGCGGCGGTAACGAGGTTGCCAGTAAATTGTGAACCTGCACCAACAATATCTTGTCTCAATTCAACGGTGATGTGGGGATATCTTGCTTGGAATAAATCAATCATTCGTTGATTGAGTTCTTGATTACCCCAATCTGCATAAGACAACGTAACAGGCTGTAATGTCTCACTCGTTGTAGTGTTGCCACTACTGGATGGGGTTCCCCCACATCCAGCAAGGACAAACAAGGCTACAACGGATAGTTTAGTTTTATGTTTCACTATCCATGGCCTCCTTTAGCTATTGTAGTTGGCGTAAACAAGCACTTCTGAAATTAAGAAGGTGCCGGGTAAGGAGATTTTATCACCACCGAGCGTACCTAAGTCTAATTCAAGCTTCACATTCGTTAATGGATTGACCACTTCGAAGGAAAGCGTAAATACATAAGGTGTATCTGCTGTGACTCTAAAATCAACAAAGTTTTCCGGTAGGATTGAGGCATAACCTGCATCAGGAAGAATGATGTTAAAGCGTAAATCACGTGTGACAGAACTTGTTAACGCAATCTTCACTTCATAATTTCCTTTGGCAAGGGTTGGGAAAATGTAGTAATAGTGAGGTTGATAAGCGGCGCCACCTAATGCTGGAACTTCGATGGAGGCACCACCATTGGCACCACGGGTCATCGCACCACCATTTTCCGTAAAGAAAGTGTGGCCACCTAAAATCGCATTCATGTCACCGTTAATCACATTAGGTAATACCGTATTACCTTCTTTTAAAACCACATTATCAATAGCGACGAATTCATTTCCTGATTCAAAGTTGGAAAAAGATGATCCAAATTCAAAGGATAATTTTTCAAATCCATTTAAAGTTGCTCCGACCGTACTCACGGGAATCGTGATCGTTTGCTTGCTTGTGGTGACTGCATTGACGCGATTTGCTTCCGGTACATAGTTAACCCAGACACCAGGAGCACCAATAAAGGTGGTGACGTTGATGGCTTGCGAAGCATACATATCAAAACTTAACGTATAGGATTTTTCAGCGGTTAAATTCATACGACCATTATCGACAGTTTCACCAAATGCAACGTTATCTTGGATGATTTGTAGTTTCCAATTATCAGCATTTGGGTTTAAACCAACGGTCTTTGTAATCGTCATTTTATATTCGCCGGCAACAATACCGGAGGTGGCAACCGTGCCATCCCAGTCATTGACGAAATGACGCCAGCCAGTCATGGCAAATGTTGAATCAGTCACTAATGGTGTAGTTTCGAGACGTTGTAAACGTACTTCTGAAATAGTTAAGACGCCATTGGCAAAACCATCTTGACTTCCTAATTCTAAAACAACCTTAACATCTGCAGTTGCTTTGGTAACAGTAAAGACAAAGTCTTGTGTTGATGATGTGGTTCCAATTTCAAGGCCATTTTTACGTCCGTATTCATTCCACGGATTGCCATTTCCGATGCCAACGCTTATTTTACGTGCAACGGTAGCAGCAGAAGTAACGGATAAACGATACGTTGTTCCTTCAACGAGTTCAACGCCATCTTGGAAGAATTGAATTGACCAGACAGCATCGCCACCACCTGTAATATCTAAACTATAGGTTCCAGCAACTGTATCTTGCGTACGATTTACAACTGGAGCAGTGCCCCAATCTTGTTGCCAATAACCCCATTCTTCTCCAACTGCGTTAGCGAACGAACCATTCGCCAATAAGTTTTCATTTTTGAAAACTAAACTCACCACGTTAACTGTGGTTTGGGCTGTGGCTTCATTTCCAGCTGCATCTTCAACTGTATAGTTGACGATGTAAACACCAGGAGCACTGGTATCCACTGCATTGACTACCGCATTATTACTATCAAGTATTTCAACGAGAATGGAATCGGTTAAATCACCATCAACAATGTCTAAAGCCGTGACACCATTTAATGGATCATAGGTTGAACCGACTAATACACTTACCGTACTGGTAACGCCTGAGAAGTTTGGTGCCGTCACATCTGGACCGGCTGTAGCTTCTTCAATCGTGATGTCATCAAAGTGCATTGTTGCATCAACTTTTTGACCACTCACAGTTCCTAATTCAAATAAGATACCACCGCGTTGATTATCTAAACGATGGGTAAAGGTATAAGAATAGGTTGCCCATTCCGTACCGATGGTTCTAATTTCTGGTTGACCAGGTTTAAAATCAACAAACCAAGGAGCGGAAGTTAACAATTCACCAGCATTTAAATTGATGGGTTTGATAGCACTTGATTTTGCTCTAAAACTAACTTGATAGGTCGTATCAATTTCAAATGGAACATTCATTTGTCCAAATCGTGGAGCATAAGCAACAGGACTTGCCACGACTTCAACTTTTAATGCACCTTCTTCGATATCAAAGGCAATACTAGATCCACTTTCGTTATACACAACACTTGGATCTGTCCAGCCTGCAGTGCCTAATGCAAAATCTGGATTAAGCAACATACCACCTGTGGATTCTGGTTGTTCTACCGTTACGTTTCTAAATTTTGTTGCAACGATTGTGCCAGATTGAACGCGATATTGGACCGTGTGAACACCGGTTCTTGTTGTGTCTAAAACACCGGTTGTTGTGTTAACTGCAGTTGAAATTGAAGACAAGGTAATGCTAGAAGTAAAGTCTTGACCGTTATTTCCTGTGGCAGTGACACCAGTTAAAAAATTAAAATCAACGTCAAACTCAACTGAGACATCATTCGCACCGACAATCGTGATCGTGGATAATGTTGTCGCAGCCGAGCTACTTGCACTACTACTACTTGAACTTGGGGTTCCACACGCTGCTAGCACAAGTGCTGCCAACGTAATCGAGAGACCCTTCCAATATTTTTTCATCAATAATTTCCTTTCATGATGATTGACAGTGAACAATTATTCCCTACACGTATTTATGAATGTTTACTGGTTAACCTCCTTTTAATAAAACTTCGATCTCGCTGAATCGTTTTTGCCGAATTGCCATCGCGTGTTCTCCTTGAATCGAGGAACCTTCGATGATAATGGGTTTAGTTTGTTTAGGTGAAACCAGTCGATATCCCGTTACAGTCAGTGTTTTGTCAGTTGGTGTTACGGCTTGGTTAATCAATAGACGAATCTTTGTATTAGCAAATAAAGTGGTTTCGATTTTGCCATTCTTAAAATAATCCAATGGTATTGAAGGTTGAATTTGAAATTGAAGTTTGCCTTGAGCATAGGAAAATAATGTTGGCCCAAAGATTAATCGTTTCCACATGGAAATCACTTCTGCTGTTGACCCAGATAATCTCGCGTAAAATCCTTGACCATGTTTGGAAACATCTGGGTTATTGGTGGTCGCAATAAACGAAGAGTTTTCAAGAGGAGATCGTCCATATACTTCAGGTTTCATAAAGCAAGTGAGACCATATTCCATCGCTTCAAAAAACGAAGGATAAGCTTCAGCTTTTAACAAACCTAACATGTACTTATATGTCATGTGTAGAAAGGCGGATTCACGTTCCAACCACCCAGGTGTAAACGCACGGATTCGACCAATTTCCATCGATTGTTGATCCAGCGGGGCACTGGTTTTATAAATTTTTAAAGGTGCATCGTACAAAGGTGATTGTTGAATCGCTGCATAGAGTTTTGTCGCTTGTTGTGAAGTCAGGAATCCATTGGATAACATTCTTGCAGGCGCTTCTAAAAAATGAGGCAGTGGCGTGCGTTTAAAGGATATTGCCCGAACAGTTTGAAGCGCATTTGCGTTTGCCTTTGGTAACAATTCATACTGTTCGACTTCATAAATGAAATAAGTGTATGGGATAGGATGGATTTTGAATAATCGATCTACGGAGTTTTGCAAAGTGGTTGCCATATGACTCAGTAAAGTTTGCACCATATCTGCATTTAAATTCGTAATCGATAATGGTGCTTTTAGTTGATCTCGATATACTTCTAAAGCATCCATCCGTTTTGACCATTGATTAAATAAACTTGCATCCTTGATGTTTAAAAGAGAGGAAATAAGTGTCGTTAATGGAGTTAAAACATCCACATCAACTTTTGTTTGTTTTTGTAAGAATGAAACGATTCTCTTTAGTTCAAGCATTTCTGAAACACCGGAACCAAATAATCCAGGAATGCCATTCATTGCATCGTTCCAACCAGGTCTTTCCGCTTCATACATCAAGCCAAGACTATCGGGGTCTAATTGGGCAAATTTATTCGTTACTAAAGTAATTAATTTTCCCAATAACGTTGTCGTTGCATCCTCGCCATTAGCAAGTTTCAACCAACCCCGTTGTGGTAATGCATGATCATGGTGAACCGCATGGTACTGACGAACCTTGCCATTCTTTAAAATATATTTTTCATCACGTTTTAACACATGAGCAGGAGATAAGAAATAACGGTGCTTTTGTTGCATTAAATTTTCAACTTGATCAGGATAAATGTCTACATAAGTTTCGATTAAATCTAAAAAATAAGTGAAGTGATCGCCCCAATACCCTTCACCAAAAGTAGCCTTGAAATGATAATGGGATTGTTGAATGATGTTGGTGACCGTTTCCATTACTGGCAATTTTAATTGTCCCGCAATATTCGCAATTTGTCCTGGTGTAAATTCTTGTTTGAGGATGTCTTGAATTTCAGCAGGATATCTTTTTGTATCACCTTTAAACGTGAACATAATACCTTCGATACTTAAGGGGTTATATCCATCTGCTTGAATTAAAGAGGCAAATTGCGCAATCGTGGTGGTGCCTACTTCGGGGTGAAAATAAAGATCATTCCTACGGTTTTGTAACACGTCTCTAAAAGCACCATTACCTTGTGATAAATAACTAGGTTCTAAAGAGAAAAAATTATAATCTCTTTCTAAATCACCATGTTTACGAGAATAAATATGATAGCCAACTGGACCATCTAATGTTTCAAATTGAATGGGATAACCACCGCGCAAAATATTGTCGAGATAGCATTGTTGTAAGTAAGAATCGAACATCGGTTTTGCGGTTTGAGTTTGAATTTCAGAAGTTAATGAATCAATAGTTGCTTTATTTTCTTTAAACTTATTATCTAAAAAAGCAGGATTCATTTTTTGAACTAAAGATGATAATTGCGTACGATTTTGACTGTAACCGAACACGCCATAAAATGTAAAGGTATTTTTGACAGACATTTCTGATACCACAAAGGCAGATGGTACTTGATTGACAGGCGCTTGTTGTTGTTTGACTAAATTTGAATAGTCTAACGCTTGTAAGCGATAAGGAGTGCTAAAGGAGGAGTCTTGTGCAAAAACTGCCTTATAGTCATATAAATATTTTTTTTGATTGAAACCAACATATGTATAAAAATTACCATCATCAACAGCCTTAACTTCACTAGAATCTGCCGTTGATGCTCTTAATTTTAAAAAAACATGATTGTCATTTTCTTGGACTTCCATCCAGCTTTGCAATAAATAACTAACAGCTTTATAACCGCCATAATCAATTCCAGCTGGCAAAATCTGTGCAAGACCATCTATGATAATAATTTTCTTTTCTTCGCCATCTAAGGAAGTGATCTCCACTTTTCTCATTAATGCTGATAAAGGCATATTGGGTAAAGTGGCATACGTCACTTTAATTTTAAGATTCCATTTTTGAATGGTTTCTTCAATAATGATTTCATGCGCATCAATGGTAAGCGATTGCGCTTCATTTTTTTCTTGGAAGCATTCGTACACTTCTTCCTTATATTTAATAAATGTTCGAAAACCATTCTGATGAATATAGGCATAGGCTAAGTTAGCGGGATAAAATTCTGAAATAGCACCATTTTTATCTCGAACACCAAAGGTGCTTATTGCCTGTCCTCGATTGACATAAAAGACCCACATTGGAAGTCCTTCTTTGCCTGCAATTCCAGGTAAAAAGCCTGCAAAGGGTTTTTGTTTTTGATAACGATTACTGATAAAGGTTTTCATAACGCATATCCTTTGATT
>JBEDEK010000005.1:0-3882 GCA_041175745.1 Bacillota bacterium
ATCCGAAAAGACCATTTACGAAAATGGATTATCAAAACTTTAGATTGAATATTTTAGATAAATTGGAACGCATGGGTCTGACTGATTTAAGAAAGCATATTGTCGTGGAAGAATTATGGACACCTGAAACCATTCAAGATATGTACTATTCCAATCGCGGTTCTATTTACGGTGTGGTAGCGAGTAAAAAGAAAAACATGGGTTTTAAAGTTCCAAAGCGCTCTAAACTTTATCAAAATGTTTATTTTGTAGGTGGATCTGTGAATCCTGGAGGCGGCATGCCGATGGTGGTTTTAAGTGGTCAACAAGTCGTCGATCAAATCCTTAAAAACGAAAAGTCATTATAGTTTCGTGAGCAATCTTTGAAAGCGAATACGATTATATCGTTGCAACCAAATTAGTGGCATATTAAATGCAAATGCATAGACGACCATAATCATAGCAATCCAAAATTCATTAAAAATAAAGAATGTTAAACAGGGTAATATTTGCAGGATGTGTGAATATTCCGCACGTCTCGTTTCTTCAATAAAATGCTGAATGTAAGATTTTTGCGTCCCCGCTAAATGTTTCTTTTTAAAACCTTGATTAAATAAAGTTGCACCATCGGGAATCCATTTTTTCCAAACACGGATCAATAAAAGATTTTCATAGAATCGTCCGTTTTGTTCGTAGCCTCTGATTCGATATAACCAAGTGTCTTTTTTGAATTTCAAATCTGGGGTTCTTAAGGTAATGTTTGAAATGGCAAAGTGAAATATGGGCCACAAAACGATATTAAGACCAAGCATGACCCACGTCGGCACTGATATGAGGGGAAATATATTCATAAGTCTAAATCTCTACCTTTCCATGTCACTTTCTTTTGGTTTGATCTTATCGATGAACGAACAAATAACCATAGAAAGAAAGTAAGTTGAATGGGAAATAATACCATCACAAGTGGTGAAAAATTACCTACTTTTCTACTAAGCAACCACGTGGTTAATCCTACAAATAAATAACCGATAAGATAGGTTTGATCCTGCCACATAAAAGGAGCAAGACCACTTAATAACGCTGTAAACATACCTGTCATCCATAAACTAATCAACACGAGCAACCATGTTGGAATGAGACTAGCACCGGTTGCAAAATTCTTAGTCCAACCTTCAATCAATGCGCGCAATCCTTCTCCATACATTCTAAAAACAATAACGCCACGCCCAGCGCGAGCCCGAATATTTTTTCCTGTAACTTTTCTTAGTGCTTCACCCAAAACCATATCTTCTAAAACGGCATGTTTGGCAACCGCATGTCCGTCAACCTTCCAATAATCTTTTTTAGAGATGATTTGGCAAGGACCAAAAAAGGAACTTGCATTCATCTTTGAACCAAGGGGCGTAAATAGACCTGTGGTCATCATCACAATCAAATTGAAAAATAAGCTTAAACTTTCATAACCCTTTTTCATGATGTGATAAGGTTGAATGGATAATGGTGTTTGATCTTTATTAAATTCATAAAGCATCGCTTCCATGCCTTGAGGCAAAATCTTTACATCTGCATCTAAAAACATCAACACATCTCCAGTAGCAATTTTAGCACCTTGGTAACAAGCCCAAGGTTTACCAAACCAACCCTTGGGTAATGGAGGTGCAGAGACTACTTTTGCACCCAGACTCTTTGCAAGTGTTGCGGTCCCATCCGTAGAATGATCGTCAACCACAATATATTCATGAATCAACGAGGCTTGCGATTGAATCGATTGCAACAATGGAGAAATTCTCTTGAATTCATTTCGAGCAGGGATAATAATCGATACTTTGGATGGAAGCGATTTCTTAAAGGATCTTAACCGTTCCATTTTCCAAAGCAAAAATAAACCAACCGAACTTAATGATATTGAGATGGCTAACACAATCCAATTCATAACTTTATCTTATCAAGATTCAATTAAGATTCGTTTTTTCACTTTCAAACACAAAGCGGAAGTTCGAAAATTGCTTTAGAAGCAGGCGGCCAAAAAGATCCTTTTGCTTAGGATCCTTCAAAACAAGAATCATTTCTTGATGTAGTTTTTCTTCAATAATTCTGATGTCTTTTATATGGGTATCAAGGTTAACTTGTTTTAAAAATGAAAGGATAGGTTTGGTAATTTTTTCAATATCTGCAATTTCCGTTACCATGGGATCGAGATGTATGGTGACTTCATATCCCCATTTTTGTTTCATCGTTTCTTCCAATTCATCAACTAAATCATGCATTTTAATGAGGGATTGCGTTGATGCGACTTCAAGATGAAAGCTCAACATTTGAAAATGGGGACCATAATCATGAAAGACAAAAAGATGACTTCCTAAAACGTCTGGATAGGATTTTAAAAAAAGACGGATGTTTTCAATCTCGGTTTCATTCAAAGCCTCACCGAGAACTCTTCGGACCGACTGTAGAAGAATTTGCCAAGCATTCCAACCCATTAACACGGAAATGATGATGCCAGCTATTCCGTCCACGGAGAATGAAAAAAAGGGTTGAATTAATAAACTGATGAACACAAGACTAGATATAAAAATGTCAAAAAGGTTATCAATCGCGATGGCTTTTGTCGATAAGAGTTTGGTTTGTTTGAATAAATGATTCGAATATAGATATAAACCTAGTTTGGTAACGATTGCCACCAGTAAGACCACATAAGCCCATACAGAAATTTCAATCATCGATGGATTGATCAATCGCCGAATGGATTCAATAAAAAATTGTACGCTTACAACAAGCATTAGCACGCCAATTGATAAAGACGTGAGATATTCACCTCGACCATGACCTTGTGGATGGTTAGCATCAGCCTGACGATTTGAGAGTTTTTGGCCAATCCAAAAAATGAAGCCACTAAATGAATCAGAAAAATGATTAAAGGCATCAGATAATAAGGCAACACTATTGATCAAAAGCGCAACAATGAATTTACCAACAAATAAAGATAAATTAATCGATATAGACCATAAAGTTATTCGTCTAATGCGTTGATTACTTAATGGTTTTATCATGCGTTCATTATCTCATAGGTTTACTTTGAAAATAAACGCCTGGTATGACTTATAATAATTTTGGAGGAAAACTTATGACCTTAGGTGGAATTCATATTGGAATCATTGATGGCGTTATCGTTGCCCTTGCGTTGGTATTTGGATTATCCGGATTTAAAAATGGCTTTTTTAAAGAAATTGTGGGTGTTGGTGCCTTTGTTGGCGCTGTTGTTCTTGCCTATTTATTAGCAAATTGGGTTGAAGATATTTTAGTTTCCACCCAACTCTACACATTATTATTTTCAAACTTAAGAAGTTCTGTTTTCACTGGCATGGGTTTATATGAGACAGTCATAGATAGCACTCAACCGGGTGCGTTGGATTTCATCACAGATGGTTTGACCCAAATTGGTTTACCTGGTTTCTTAGCCTCACCTCTAGCTAACATCCTTATCACCTTTAACGGGACACTTGGTGATGCCTTGGCAACATCCTCTGCTTATTTCATTATTCTCATCTTGAGTTATTTAGGAACGTTTTTAATCGGTTGGTTATTATTGTTTATCATTGGCAGTCAATTGGTTAAATTAACCAATGATGTCAAGGCCTTTAAGTTTATCGATTCTATTCTTGGTTTCTTTCTTGGATTAGCAAGGGCGGGGGTTGTGGTCGCCATTGCCCTATTGATTGCCATTCCGTTAACCTTCGTTTTACCTCAAGTAAACACCTTTATTACCCAAGACTTAGCTTTGAATGAAGATGTTTTCTCAGTTAGCAAAGTGATTTATGAATTTGCCCTTTCCTTGATTAGTGGTTTGATTCCGGTTTAATTTTTGAGATTTTAGCCTATAAGTTTAAATTAATTACCTTGAAG
>JBEDEK010000006.1:0-6753 GCA_041175745.1 Bacillota bacterium
ATTTAATTTTTTTAATGCCTTTGCAATTTCAATCACACGCTTAGCACCTTCTTGATGTCCGCGTAAACGTGGCAATCCTTTTGCCACAGCCCAACGGCCATTCCCATCCATAATGATGGCAAGATGTTTTAAAGGTATATCCGTGGATTTCATTTGAATTTTTGGCATAAATAAATTATACAACTTCCCCCAGTTGTGTTGAAATGTTTATGGACTTACAACGTCAAAATTTCTTTTTCTTTCGCAGTAAAGGCAGCATCAATTTGGGCAATCATTTGGTCATGAACTTTGGTCATGTCGCCCTCAATTCGTTTTTTTAAGTCTTCCGTATATTCGTCATCCGTAACCAACGCTAAAAAATCTTTTCGAACATTACGAATCGCAACCTTGGCTTCATCGGCCATGCGCTTGGCTTGTTTTGCAAGTTCTTTTCGGCGATCTTGCGTTAATGCAGGAAGGACTAAACGAATACTATCGGCTTCAGCAACAGGATTGATGCCAATTTCAGCTTTATTAATCCCTTCTAAAATTGCCTTTAAATCGCCTTTATCGTAAGGTTTAATGAGCAGTTGTCTTGGTTCGGGAACGGCAATACTAGCAATTTGATTAATCGGAGTTGGCTCACCATAATAGTCAACCAGAACTCGATCTAAGAGAGCGGCATTCGCCCGACCGGTTCTTAAAGTATTAAATTGTGCCTGTAATGCAATAATGGTTTTATCCATCGCCGCTTTGGCTTCTAATGCAAGTGCTTCCATCCTAACTTAAACTCCTTTTTTAATGGTGGTGCCAATCGTATCATCTTTGATTACGTTGACTAAATTAAGCGTATCTTTCATATCGAAGACGCGAATGACAATTGAAGAATCTTTAATTAAAGAAACCGCTGTTAAGTCCATAACAGCAAGTTTTTTATTCAGCATTTCATCAAAGGTTAATTGTTTAATTAATTTAGCATTTCCATTGGTTTTGGGATCTGAATCAAAGACGCCGGCAACGCCGTTTTTTGCCATAAAAATGGTGTCAGCATGAATTTCCATCGCTCGTAATGACGCGGTAGTATCCGTGGAAAAATATGGACTTCCGGTTCCACCTGCAAAAATAACCACACGACCCTTCTCTAAATGGCGAATAGCGCGACGGCGTATATAGTTTTCTGCAACTTGTTCGACATGAATCGAAGATAAAACTCGGCATTGAACGCCTTCATTTTCCAAAGCACTTTGTAAAGCTAATGAATTAATAATGGTACCCAACATACCCATATAATCAGCGGTCGAAGATTCAATACCAATCGACGTGGCAAGTTTACCACGCCAAATATTACCCGCACCAATCACCACTGCCACTTCTAGGCCTTTTGATTGAATGGTCTTAATGGCTTTTGCAACGGTAGATAAATGTAAGGCTTCAAGAATGGTTTTTTCTTTTGTATCGGCTAAGGCTTCACCGGATAATTTGATGACGATTCGTTTCATATTTCCTCCATTATATGAGAAAAAAACACTCTTAGTGAGTGTTTTTAACTTGCGACATGACTTCACTGGCGAAATCAGCAACTTTTTTCTCAATGCCTTCGCCAACTTTATATCGGGCGAATTGAAGGACTTTGGCTTTGTGTTTATCTAAGAACACTTTGGTAGGTTCTTCATTTTCAGCAAACATGAAGGGTTGCATATCTAAGGAGGATTCTTTAAACATCGTGTTAACTTTACCTTCTACAATCTTAATTAAGATGGCTTCAGGCTTGTTCGCGTACTTTGGATCTTCTTTAACCAAGGCTTGTTGTTTGGCCGTTTCTTCCTTTATGAGATTAGTAGGAACAGAAGTTAGACTTGGGTACAAAGGATTGCGGTCAGTAATGTGCATCGCCAATTGATCGGCAAACGCTTGCAAACCACCCTCTACCACTGCAAGAGAGGAGACGACACCATTCATATGGACGTATTGTCCAAAGAATTGATTGGGTTGTTTTGACATAAGGGTAAATCTTCTAAGTGATAATTTTTCACCAATCTTAACTGTCGCTTCGGTAAACAGATTCGTAGTTAGTGCAATCGCTTGTTCAAGTGTTCTTGGTTGATTTTTTAAAAGAATGGCAGCCGTATCATTTAATAGTTTACGAAAGGAGTCACCGCGAGAAACGAAATCCGTTTCGCAGTTAACTTCAAGTAATAATCCTTGTTGGCCATTGATAAACACCAAAGACAAACCTTCTGCAGCAACGCGATCTGCTTTTTTTGCAGCCTTAAGAACACCTTTTTCGTGAAGCCAAACTTGGGCTTTGGCAACATCCATGTTGGACTCAAGCAATGCTTTTTTGCAGTCCATCATTCCGGCGCCAGTGCGTTCTCTTAATTCTTTAATTAACGCAATAATGTCGGCCATGTTTATTCTTCCTTCGCTTCAATTTTTGGTTTACGTGGAGCTCTTGGCTTTTTATCGACAGCTGGAGCTGCGGCAACTGGGGCTGCTGGTGCAACTGGTGTTGGTGTTGGTTTGGTTACTGGCGCGGTGGTGGCGGGTTGCGAGCTTGGTGTGTAGGTTGAATTGCTAGAACGATATTCTGGACGAGGTCCATAGGTTCTTTCTTGTGGTTTGGTTGCTTCTTTTAAAGCAGCAATCTTAGCAATAAAGTCTTCATCCTTGGTGTAAGCAACAACAGTGACGCCACCTTTAGCTTCAACAATTGCATCGGCAATGGTTTGAACGATTAAACGAACAGAACCAATCGCATCGTCGTTTCCAGGAATCGGATAATCGACTAAATCTGGGTCACAGTTCGTATCGGTGATACCAAAAACTGGGATATTTAATTTACGAGCTTCAGCAACCGCGTTATGGTCAATCGTGGGATCAACGACAAAAACTGCTTTTGGTAAACCACGAATTTCTTTAATCCCTTCGAGGTTCTTTAAAAGTTTTTCTTTCATCTTACGTAAACCATTGGCTTCCTTCTTTGGTAAAAGGTCTAAGGTGCCATTGGTTTCTTGAGCTTCCAAATCTTTCAAGTAGCGAATCCGACCCAAGATGGTGCGGAAATTCGTTAAAGTGCCACCTAACCAACGGGTATTAATATAGAAGGAACCTGAACGTAAAGCTTCTTCTTTAATGACAACTTGAATTTGTTTTTTGGTTCCAACAAATAAAACGGTGCCTTTATTGGTGACGATTTCCTTTAATTTGTTGTATGCTTCTTCAATCTTAGTAACGGTCTTTTTTAAGTCAACGATGTAAATCCCACGGTCTGAAGTATAGATAAACTTCGCCATTTTTGGATTCCACTTACGCATTTGGTGACCATATTGGACACCAGCTGCGGCAAGCTTTTTCATCGAGATAATTGGTTCAGTAGAAGAACGAACGACATCGGCCATTGCGTCTTTGTTTTCGGTGCTATTGACCGCAGGTAAAACGCCTTCCTTTTTTTGTTCACTCATGGGTGAAACCTCCTATTTGTTTTGCCTCCATCACTTCTGACAACCACCCTAACCGTAGTTAGACATGGTAGTTGAATTCATGATGTGTGTTGTCCCTAACTTTCGTTAGAGCAGGGTTATTTTAGCACAATTTAGGTGAATATCAAATAAAGATTACTTCTTTTTAAGGGCGCGAGGATGGGCTGCTCGATATTCTTTTTGTAACGCTTCTTTCGAAACATGGGTATAAATCTGAGTTGTATTAATCGTCGCGTGTCCCAATAACTCTTGAATGGTTCTTAAATCCGCTCCATTATCGAGTAATTGCGTGGCAAAGGTGTGTCTTAATTGATGGGGATGAATATGTAAAGCGATCCCCGATCGTTTTGCCAGTTGGGAAAGAATGTACTCCAATCCTCTAACGGTTAGTTTTCTTCCATGGTGATTTAAAAAAACATGATTGGTTAGTTGGCTTGCATCCAATGCTTGTATCAGTGTTGGCCTAACATCCTTCAAATAGAGCGATAAACTTTGCTGACAAGGTTTGGTAATGGGTACCAATCTTTGTTTATTACCTTTACCAAGAATTCTTAACATTCGTTGTGGTAAGTTCACATCTTGTATTGTCAGATTAACCACTTCACTCGCCCGTAAGCCTGATCCATATAACAATTCAACTAAGGCTAAATCTCGCATCATCAATCGAGATGCTTCTTCTACAGGATGATTTAACACTTGTTGAACTTGAGGTTCATCCATCGTTGTTGGTAAGGTTTTGGCAACTTTTGGAGTGCGAACCAAGGCAAAAGGGTTAATGGTGAACAATCCTTCATCAACATAAAACTGATAAAAGAGTTTGAGTGTTGCCACACGTCTTTTTAAAGTCTTTGGGTTTAAATCTTGTTGCACCTGGTCTGCGAGAAATGCCCGGGCATCCTTTAATTGAATCCGATCAAATAACCAAGATTGTTTTAACAAAAAACGAAAATATAATTCCAGATCATGTTGGTAGGCTCTCACCGTTTGTGAGGAAAATTTACGCGTGTGCGTTAAATAATCTAAAAAGTTTTGGATCGGTTGATTCACAACTTCATTATAGTGGATTAAGCTTTTTTAGTTTTTTTAGTTTTAACGACTTTACTGGTTTTGCCAAATTTTTTATTTGGGCGTTCTTTGAGAATAATTTCTGTGCCATCTAAATTTTCTAAATGCCGGCAATCCGGATAACCAGAGCAACCGACGAAAGGTCGCCCACCACGCTTCGCAAATCGCTTCATTAAAGGTTTGCCACATTTTGGGCAATCTTTACCGATAGGTTCTGCAGCGACTTTGGTTGATTTGAAAACTGGTCTTGCATTTTCTTCATCATCTTCCTTATCGCTTGGGTTTTCTTTTTCCCATGGTAAAGGGACATCATTAGAAATAAAATCACACGTTGGATATTGGTCACAACCTAAAAACACACCAAATCTAGAACGGCGAGGAATAATGGTGCCTTGGCGATTATGTTCTTTACACTTTGGGCAACTACCATAGAAATGAAGCGCTGGATCATCTTTTGCTAAATCACCTGCTTGATCATATTGCGCTTTGAAGTGTTGATAAAAATCATTTAACAAATCGATACGCGTTACTTCCCCATCTTTAACCTCATCTAATTTTAATTCCATTTCTGAAGTGTAAGTTGGGTTGACTAAATACTGGAAATACGTCATCAAATATTTCATCGCCGCATGCGCTTCAGGGTTAGGATAAAGCGTATGACTCTTCACACTTACATAGTGGTGATCTTTTAATCTTGAGATGGTAGCAGCATACGTTGAAGGACGACCGATGCCTCGATATTCCATTTCTTGAATGAGTTTGGCTTCTGAATAACGAGAAGGCCCCGATGTGGTATGTGATTTTAACTCTTTAAAGGCCAGGGGAAAATTTTGTCCTTTAAATAATTGTGGTAATTGGCTACCTTCATCTTCTTCCACGACGGGATAGGCCTTGGTGTAACCTTCAAATGTCACAACTGAACCTTGAGCTTTGAATGTAAAGTCTCCACCTTGGAAGGTGTAAGTGGTCACATCATACTTTTTGGCAGTCATTAAAGAGGCTACAGCGCGAGCATAAATTAAGCGATACAGTTTGAGTTGATCGGGTTCAAGGTAAGCTGCCATCATTTCAGGTGTTCTTGATAACGATGTAGGACGAATCGCTTCGTGAGCATCCTGGCTTTGTAAAATAGCGGTTTTTGCCTTGGGCTTGTCAGAAAGGTATTCTGGGCCATAGGTCTTGGTAATAAAGTCCGAGGCTTCTGCAACAAAGGCGTCAGATAATCGATCAGAGTCGGTACGAATATAGGTGACTAACCCTACGGTTTCTTCACCAATCGAAACCCCTTCATATAAAGACTGAGCGACCGATTGAGTCTTTTGTGGTGAGAACCTAAGATCCTTGTGACTGCTTGCTTCTTGCTGAAGGGTGGAAGTACGGAATGCTGCTTTCGATTCTTTTTTCTTAGATGTAATCACTACTTCTTTAAGGATTACTTCCTTTGGTAATTTTTCAATATAACCTTTGGCAATCTCTTCTGTGGAGAGAGGAATAATTTTTCGATAACCATTGGGATCGGTTTTGTCATCCGTGTTTTTTAACGATAGATTTTGATATGCAGTTAGTTCCAATGGTAACTTTTGTTTTGAGGTGTTGAGTTCGGTTTCGATGGTAAAGTAAGTTTGTGGATTAAATGCGAGTACTTCTAATTCTCGTTCAATGACAAACCGTAAGGCAACCGATTGAACCCGACCACCTGCTGGGGCGTGAACTTTTTTGTTTAAAATCTTCGACAACATAAATCCAACAATCCGGTCCAATATTCTTCTCGCTTCTTGAGATTGAACCATATCCATATTTATTTTTCTTGGATTTTGTAAGGCCGCTAAAATTTTTTCTTTGGTGATTTCAAAGAATTCAATACGTTCCGTTTTTTCAACATCAAGTTTTAATGTGTCAGCTAAATGCCAAGCGATTGATTCACCTTCACGATCAGGATCAGTTGCAAGAATGACCTTATCTGCTTTTTTCACTGCAGACTCTAATTCTTTCACAACTTTATCCTTATCTTGTTTTCTTGAAATCCGGTAGGTAGGTTTAAAACCATTCTCGATATCGACACCTAATCCACCTTTTCCAGAGGTTGCTAAATCACGAATGTGACCCTTACTAGAGGCGATAATGTACTTGTCTTTTTGGTCTTTTAAATATTTGGCAAAACTCTTTTCTTTGGTGGGTGATTCGACAATAATTAAAATATTCATGGTTGCTCCTAAACATAGTTCATTAT
>JBEDEK010000007.1:0-5459 GCA_041175745.1 Bacillota bacterium
GACCACTGCAAAACCAAGCGTTAACCAAGAAATGATGAGTTCAGAGCCACGTTCTTTGGTTTTGACAAAGACGTTCATACCCGCACCTGTAATCGCGCCTGATGCCCCTTCAGATTTACCACCTTGTAACAAAGATAAAATGATAATAATGAATGAAACGATAATAAAGACGATATCTAAAAATGTAAATTCCATAAATGTCTCCTACGATTCAAAATGATACCTTGTTTTGATGAAAATGAAAAGAAAAACTAACCAAGGATTTCCGCTTTAAGTTCAAAAATAATATCGCGAAGTTCCGCTGCGCGCTCAAAATCATAGACTTTTGCTGCTTCTCTCATCAACTTCTCAAACTCACGAATACGTTGTTGAATCTCACTTCGTGAGGACTTACCTTTGGATTGGGTTAGCTTGGCAATATCATCATCAATAGCCTTCATCGGTGATTGGATGTCTTTCTTAATCGTAATCGGGGTGATATTAAATTGTTTATTGTGGGCTAATTGCTTATCTCTTCTTCGGTTCGTTTCTTCAATCGCCGCCTTCATTGAATCTGTTACCTTGTCCGCGTACATGATGACTTGGCCTTCTGAATTTCGTGCTGTTCGCCCGATGATTTGAATCAAGGAACGTGAAGATCTTAAGAAACCTTCTTTGTCGGCATCAAGTATGGCAATCAGAGAAACTTCGGGAATATCTAATCCTTCTCGCAATAAGTTAATCCCAATCAAAACATCATATTTACCTTTTCTAAGTTGATAAATAATTTGACTTCGTTCCATTGTTTTTGTGTCAGCATGCATATACACAACTTTAAATGAGCGTTGCTTTAAGTATGCGGTAAGGTCTTCTGCCATTTGAATGGTTAGGGTCACAATCATCACTCGTTGCGATTTGGCAATACGCTTTTGAATCTCTTGCATTAAATCATCAATTTGTCCTGTCGTGGGACGAATGACAACTTCAGGATCAATAAGTCCTGTTGGTCGAATAATTTGTTCAACAACTTGTTGTTTTGTTTGATTTAATTCATAGTCTCCAGGTGTTGCGGATGTACAAATAACCTGAGTTAAAGATGCTTCAAATTCTGCAAATTTTAATGGTCTATTGTCGAGAGCCGAAGGTAAACGAAAACCATATTGTACGAGCGTCTCTTTTCTGGCGCGATCACCGTTATACATGCCCCGAACCTGAGGAATTGAAACGTGACTTTCATCAATGACAAACAAGAAATCTTTGGGGAAGTAATCAATTAGACAATACGGTTTTTGCCCAGGTTGTCGACCATCGATATGTCGAGAATAATTTTCAATCCCTGGACACATCCCAAATTCTCTTAAGGATTCTAGATCTTGCTTCGTCCGCATCTCTAAACGTTGATATTCAAGTAATTGATTGTTTTCTTTTAATACTTTTAATCGTTCTGCTAATTCAATCTCAATTCGATCACACGCTGCAATCACGCGGGCGTGTGTTGAAGCGTGACCATAGGCGGGATAAATAGGATAACTACGATATGTATGACGCACTTCTCCAGTTAATAAATCCACCAAGGAAAGCTTTTCAATTTCATCACCAAAGGTATCAACACGAAGCGCAGCATCTGCCAGTCCGGGTAAGGCAATTTCAATCACGTCACCTCTAACACGAAAATTTCCTGGAGGTAAATCAAGATTGTTTCTTTGATATTGCGCATCAATTAATTTCTTAAAAAATTCTTTACGATTGATGGTTTCACCAACTTTTAAATAAAATGCTAACCGTTGATATTCCTGAGGATCCGTAAGACCGTAGATTGCAGCAACAGAAGCAACAATAATGGTATCTCGTCTTTCCAAGACCGAGTTGATTGCAGAGGTTCTTAACATTTCAATTTCATCGTTCATCATTGCGTTCTTTTCAATATAGGTGTCGGATTTAGGAAGATACGCTTCAGGTTGATAAAAATCAAAGTTAGAAACAAAATACTCTACTCGATTATTGGGAAATAACTCCTTAAATTCACCATAAAGTTGGCCGGCTAACGTTTTGTTATGGACTAAAACAAGGGTCGGTTTTTGAATCCTTTCAATGACGTTTGCAATCGTAAACGTTTTTCCCGTACCAGTCGCCCCTAGTAAAACTTGAAACGGTTGTTTACGCTCAATGCCTTTTACAAGTTGATCAATCGCCTCAGGTTGATCACCTTTGGGTTGATATTTTGAAACAATTTTAAAAGGATTACTCATGATGATTTTTTCTTAAGAGATGGAATGGAAACGGTTAAAGGATTAAATCCCAAACCAAGAACGGCTCTCGCTTGATTGATCATTACAAACGCAGAAGGATCAACGGCGGCAATTTTTTGCTTTAACAAAAAGTACTCACGTCGTTGAATAGCCACTTGAATCACTTCGAGTGGTTGTTGTTTAAATCCACCTTTTGCCATATAAATGGTCGATCCACGTTCAAGTTTTTCAATGATAAATTGATTGATTTCTTTCGGTTTGGAGGAAACAATCGTCACTAAATAAACTCTCGATAAACCAACAAATACAACTTCAATCATGATGGAAGTTACGATCGTCGAAATAACCCCATATAAGCCAATGACGATACCAAAAGTAAACATCCCTAAGCCAATGATGATCACGTCCAAAACAAAGGAGGTCACAGATGCCTTCCATTCATAAAATCGTTGTCCCATCATCATCACCACATCAAACCCTCCAGTGCTTCCACCGGCTAAAAAAGATAACCCCATTCCCAAACCCACAAGCGCACCACCAAAAATACTTGCTAGTAATCGATGGGTTTCTTCTTCGGGAGAAAAACCAATCCAATTTGGGTCAACATATCTAACCAAAATAAAGAAAAAAATGGGATAAAGTAGCGTTGATAAAAATGTTTGGGCTGTAAAGGTTTTTCCTAGAAAAATTAAACCAACTAAGAATAATAACCATGATAGAATGGCGGTGGTAACATCCACTGGGATGTTAAACCATGATAAAAAGACAATTGAAAGTCCATTCATTCCGCCGTTGACAATATTCATTGGGACAAAGAATAACGCCGAAGCAAATGCTAATAAAGTATTGGCAATGACAATCATCATCGTATTTCTTAATGCGTTATTTTTTTGCATGTTTTTTTGCCTCCATTTCAAGATAAGCGCGAATAAATCCATCAATCGCACCGTCCATTACCTTGGTGACATCTCCTTCTTGGTAATCCGTTCGGTGATCTTTAATCAACATATAGGGTTGGAAGACATAGGAACGAATTTGACTTCCCCATTCTATATCTTTTTGTTCACCGACAATCGAATCAAGATGGGCTTCTTGTTGTTGTTTCCTTAATTGGTAGATTTGAGCTTTTAACATTTGCATTGCTTTTTCTTTGTTCTGCAATTGACTTCGCTCAATTTGACATGAGGCAACTAAACCAGTTGGAATGTGCGTGATACGAACTGCACTTTCTACTTTGTTGACGTTTTGACCACCAGCACCACCCGAACGATAAGTATCGATACGTAGGTCTTTATCTTGAATCTCCACATCGACTTCATCGACGATATCAGGAATCACATTGACGGACGCAAATGAAGTGTGTCGACGATCATTCGCGTCAAATGGAGAAATACGCACAAGTCGATGAACACCTTTTTCTGATTTTAGTAAGCCGTAAGCTCTTGCACCTTTAATCATCATGGTGACACTTTTAATGCCAGCTTCTTCTCCGGCTAAGTAATCTAACATTTGAACTTGGAACTTATTCGCCTCAGCGTATCGAACATACATGCGATAAAGCATATTCGCCCAATCATGACTTTCTGTGCCGCCTGCACCAGGGTGGATTTCTACGATTGCATTGAGATTATCAAATTCACCTGAGAACAAGACCAATTCTTGAACTTGTTTTCCTAATTTTTGCAAGCCATGGAGTTCCGTTTGAAAACTCGCCATCAGGGATTGATCGGATTCCAAAAAAGGAAGTAGATCAAGTAAAGCTTGATAACTTTGTTGTAGTTTTTCTAGGGATTCAACAAAAAACTTTTTTTCGTTCATCCGTTGAATGACTGCTTTAGCTTGACGTTGGTGATCCCAAAAGTGAGGACCATCCATTAAGACTTCATCGGCTTGAATATGTGCTTTTAATTGAGCCAGGTCAAAGAGATTCACTGACTTGCTGAATCAGGACAGCTAAGTCATTTAACTCCGACTTTAACAAACTTAAATCAATCATGGACTATGCTCCGATTTTCTTTGGATCTAATTGAATCGCTGAAGGTTTAGGTTTGACTTCTAGTTTGGCTGTTAGCATGGAACCAACGAATTCGACTGCAATCTTTTCGTTTAATTCTTTAAACATCTTGTACCCTTCGTTGACATAGTCTTGCAATGGATTACTTTGCGCATAACTTCGTAAGTGTATACTTTGACGCAGATGGTCCATCGCATCAATATGTCGAGGCCAATTCATATCAATTATCTTCAATAAAACTTGTCTTGGTAAACCTTTGACGACTTCGGCGGGCCATTCCTTGATTGCCTCTTTATAACGGTTGATTAACAAAATCGTCACATCTTCAGCAACTTCCTCAACAGGAGATTCACCAAATGCTTTGGCATTAATCGAGCCTTCTGCTAGGAAAATGGGCTCAAGCATTTTCTTTAATTTCTCACCATCGATCGCCTTGGTACGATCCTCTGGATTTATCGCACGGGTAGCAAATGAATTTCCCGCATTGGTAAAGGCTTCATTAATGATATCTGTGATATCACTTGCCATTAAAATTGCATCGCGTTTTCGATACATGACACTTCGTTGTTTTGCAAGAACGTTGTCATAATCTAAAACATTTTTTCGAATATCAAAATTTTGGCCTTCAATCCGTTTTTGAGCCCCCGTGATCGCATTCATCAATAAACGATTTTCAATTGCTTCGTTACCAAGAGACTTGAACATATTTCTCAGTGCGTCCGAACCAAATCGTACCATCAAATCATCATCAAGAGAAACAAAGAATCGAGAGTAACCAGGATCACCTTGTCTTCCAGATCGTCCACGTAATTGGTTATCGATGCGGCGAGCTTCATGTCGTTCAGTACCCAGCACACATAAACCACCAAGGCTTCTTACTTCATCATCAATTTTAATATCCGTACCTCGACCAGCCATGTTGGTGGCGATTGTAATACTACCCTTTTCACCAGCACGTCTAACGATTTCTGCTTCTGAAGCGTGGTTTTTTGCATTTAATACAAAATGTTGGAGACCTTCATTTTTTAATAATTTAGATAATTCTTCGGAAGCTTCTACAGACGGTGTACCAATTAACAAAGGTTGTTTTTTTTCATGCCGTTGCTTAATTTCATCGAGGATTGCTTTTAACTTTGCTGTCTTTGAAGCAAAGATTAAATCAACATCATCGTGCCGACGAATTGGCACATTTGTAGGTATACTGATAACCTTCATAT
>JBEDEK010000008.1:0-7808 GCA_041175745.1 Bacillota bacterium
GTTTATTTGTTCTTCTTTGTTTTAAGCGCTTGTCATTCATCTCTCCCTTCATCAATTAATTCCCAAAACAGTATGTGGGAAACATCGTCATTGACTTCAGAAACATCTCTATCCTCTTTAATTTCAAATGATTCAACTTCAAATCAAACGAGTAGTTACTACACCCCGGAAGAAGATGAGTTTCGATACCTCGGTCAAGATTGGAATCTCACGATTCAAAACGCAAATACTTATCCTATTGAAGCCAACCAATTTTATGTACAAACTGCAAGCAATGGATTCATCAAGATTGGTGCAACAGATGCGGTAGGTTTTGGTGAAAACAATCATGGTGGAAGAATGATTCGTTCATTTAATACTTATTACCCCGAAATTGGCATCGAAGCAGTCGCCTATAATGGTTCAATTGTGAACAATCCTTACTTTTACGATCAAGAAGATTACACCAAATCAGGCTTGTATGTCGATTTAGAAGATCAAAAAGTCACGTTTAATTTATACACAATGGCAATGTTTTTAGAAGCGCATCAAGACGAGATTGGCCCAAAATTATTCATGAGCGCTTCGACCAATAGTGCCGAATATTCAGAAGACAAATTGCAATATGATGCTTGGGCATCTGCAGCGTGGAGATTGGTTCAAACAAAAGATAATCTTACTACCCCAGTTTCACTTCACTCTTTTCAAATGGCTCGATGGTTAGATTTATATGGTGAAAAACACAACGCGTTATACTTAGCAGCCTTAGAGAATGATTTTATTGATGAAAATCGACAAGCAATGGCTTGTAACGACCGAAATCCAATCGAAGGTGAAACGTTAATTTGCGGTGGTGAAACCGACGCTATCCTTAGAACAGGATACGGACTAGACTACAGTTTATTCGTGGGAAACTACAGTCCAGTTTTTAATAAAATACAAGGTTTAACAACAGGCCGTTACACCGATCATACAATTTATAGTCACGAAAACGGTATCGATAACTCTAATTCACACACCGTTCCAACCGTAACTGGATTCATTGCATCCTTAATTTCATTAAGGCAACAAGCAAATCTTCCACCGCTTAACTCTTCAGAATGGAAACAACTCATCCTTCGATCCGCTGACCAAATTGAACCAAACTATTTAAGTGAAATCAACGAATTTGGAACTGTTGTTTATATACCCTTGGGTCGAACTGTAAAAGTTTTAAACAAGGAAGCTGCAACGACATGTGCAATAGATAGCTTATGCCTTAATTAAATAAATACGTTATTTTTCCAGTTAGCATACGTCTTAAATACCTCGGATAACTTTATAGCGTTTGTCCTTTAATTTCATATATAATTTTCTAAGGAATATGATTAAAATTTTATCTAAACTTAGGGCTACGACTTTATTTGTTTTATTTTTTGAATTGTTATTGGTCGCCGGTCTGATTGTCTTTTATTACTATGACTTATTAGGCATTCAATCCATCTTAACCTATGCAGTTATTTTTGCCCTCATTGCAGTTCTTTTTGTCTTCAACGTCGTTTATATGCTTTCATTTTTAGCTACGATTTTAAACAATCGGCAAAAGAAAGATTTAAAGACGGCTGATTTACTTGGTTCTGATATACCAGAAGCCTATCGTTATGCTGGATTAGGCATTATCCTCCTCGATCAAGACGATCAGGTCATTTGGGTTAATGAAGTCATCCAAGATCTTCAACCCAATCTTGTTGAAACCAACATTCACGAATGGAAGAAAGAATTATCTCCTTTACTACAAGGTCTTAAACCAACCGTTCAACTTAAGTTATCTAGCAAGGTCTTTGAAGTTAAGTTTTTAACAACATCTCGGATGTTTATTCTTAAAGACATCACCTCTTATGAAGATTTGTTGTTAATTAATCGCAATCAAAGCCCGGTGGTGGGTTATGTTGTACTCGATAATTACGAAGAAAACGCTCCTGCTTTTGATGAAAAGAGTGACTATATTTCTAAAATTCGTTCTTCGATTATTGCCTATTTTTCCGGTTTTGGATTTGTCATCCAACGGATTCGTAGTGACTCATATTTCATTATTGGTCCCGTCGTCGCTTTTAACAAAATGAAGGAAGATAAGTATCGTATTGTGGAAACGGTTTTTGGTATTGATCGTCAAAAAGAAAGACAAATAACCATTTCGATTGGTATGGCATTAGGCACGAGTGATGATTTTACAAAGTTAAATGGTAAGGCTATTGAAGCCCTTGAACTTGCGGTAGCTCGTGGTGGTAACCAAGGCATCATTGATGAAGATAGCAAAAAACAATTCTTTGGTGGTTATCGTTTAAGCCAAGAAAATGAAATGAAAACTGCTCAACGCATTAAAGAACGTAATGATAAAATCCTTAGAAATATTCTTGAAGCTAAAAATGTATACATTGTTGGTCACTTAGATGCTGACATGGATGCACTTGGCTCAGCCTTAGGTGTTCGTGCCATTTGCGAACATCTAAAAATCCCCAGCCGCATTATTTTTGATTATGCATTCTCAGAAAAGAGAGCAAGACAAGCGGTTTCCGGTGAATTTTCTCCTGGCGAAAATAAACAAATATTTATTAAATCCGAAGATGCTATCGCTCAAGTGACAAGCCAAGATTTAATTGTGGTTGTGGATGTCAGTCGTCCTTCATTGGTGATGGGAAATCAAATCTTGGATAAAGATATTCCCACCATTGTCATTGATCACCACAAACGTACCGATGAATTTATTGCCAAAGTTTCTATGGAACCGGTTATTGATACTTCAGCATCGAGTGCTACCGAATTGGTCGTTGATATCATTCTTCACAATAAATACTTTAAATCTTTTGAATTTAAGCTACCATCATTGATTGCCACCATCATGTTGTCGGGTATTTATTTAGACACAAATTTCTATAAATTAAAGTCTGTTGGTCCTAGAACTTTTGATGCATCACGCTTTTTAATTGAAAAAGGTGCAGATACCAACAAAGCACACGAACTCTTGAAAGAAGACTATAACGACCTGTTGATTATTAATCGCGTCACTTCTTCTGCAGAAAGTGTTCAAAGTGATATTCTTTTAGCCACCTTCAACGAAGACGAAATTATTCAAAACGAATCGGCACTGATTGCCAAGGTTGCCAACGCAATTATGGATATGCGTGGCATAAAAGCTGCGATCGTGATTGGCAAAGTTACGCCTTATGGTTATACTAAAGTCTCTTGCCGTAGTGATGGTACGATTAACGTGGCGATGCTTATGGAAAAAATAGGTGGTGGGGGTCATTACACCGCAGCCGGTTATGAAACCAAGGCTGTAGAATCAATACAAGCTGTCAAGACGAGAGTTTTAGACACATTAAAAGAATACCTTACCCGCGCTCGAGAAATGCAAATTAAAGAAGGAAACTAATCATGAAAGTTATTTTATTAAAAGATGTGAAAAACCTCGGTAAAAAAGACCAGGAAATTGAAGTGGCAAATGGATACGCGGCGAATTATCTTTTCCCCAATAAGTTAGCCGTAGCCCTCACCGACCGAGGTAAAGAGATTCGTGATGAACAACAAAAACAATTAAAAGATATCGCAGATCAAAAAATTGCAGAAGCCCAAGAATTGGTAGGGAAACTAGCATCGATAACGCTTGAATTTAAAGCGAAAATTGCCGGCGATGGGAGAATGATTGGCACGATCTCCACCAAGCAAATTGTCGAAGAACTCAAATCCAAACACCAACTGACGATTGATAAACGTAAGTTTATTGATCACTTTTTAGTTAATGCGCTTGGTTTTACAAGACTTAAGATAGAATTACATAAAGGTGTCGTTGGCGTTGTGAACGTTCACGTCACAGAAAGTAAATAGGTCATGGCGAAACCTCTTCCACACAACATTGAAGCTGAAAAGATTGTATTAGGTGCGATGATGACCAATTCATCAGCACTTGCACAATGTATCAATACGGTGACCGTTGATCATTTTTATGGTCAATCTGCTCCCAATCAACTGGTTTATCAAGCCATTCGTAATTTATTTGATAAACGCCTGCCAGTTGATATTCAAACGGTATTAGAAGAATTAGGTTTGATGAAAGAGTCAGTCAACGCGGGTGGTATTGAATATTTAAAAGAGTTATTAGAATCTGTCATTTCTTTATCCAATCTTGATTTTTATTTAGTCATTCTTCAAGACAACAAGTTATTGAGAGACTACTTATCAATGATTGATAAGATTAGACAAAACTATGAGACCGAAGAAATCGATGAAATCAATCAATTTTTAGCACGAGCTGAAAATGACTTAAGAATGGTTGCAGAAAGACGCCGTATCGAAAAATTTAAAACAGCTCTTGAAGTTTCCCAGCGCGTTGAAGCCGAATTAAAAGTTATTCAAAGAGCAGATGGACTTACCGGTGTTGATGTTGGATATAAAAAAATTAATGACTATACACACGGTCTCCAAAAAGGTGAAATGACCATCATCGCCGCCCGCCCTTCCGTTGGTAAAACCGCTTTTGCACTGAATTTAGCCTATAACGCTGTTAAACTAAATGAAATTTCCGTGGCAGTATTCTCCTTAGAAATGCCTTCCGAGCAACTTGTAAGACGTTTGATTGCCACGGATGCAACTGTCTCTCTTGATAATATTCAAACTGGAACGCGCTTCTTAAATGCTGCTCAAAAAGCTACCGTGGGTCAATCCATTAAAAATATTGGTAATACAAAGTTATTTATTGATGACACACCTGGTATCAAACTCATTGATATACTTGCCAAATCAAGACAACTTAAAGCTGCCCATGACGATTTAGGTTTAATCGTTGTCGATTACATTGGTTTAATTACCACCGGTGAAAAACGCATTGAATCTCGACAAGTGGAAGTCTCCAATATTTCTAGAGCCCTCAAAGAACTCGCACGCGATCTTAAAGTCCCTGTCTTAGTCATTTCACAATTATCACGACAAGTCGACTCTCGGGACGATAAAAGACCTTACCTTTCAGATTTACGTGAATCGGGTGCAATTGAACAGGATGCAGACATGGTCTTTTTAATGTATCGACCAGGCTATTATAAAAACCTCGGGTTTAGTAAAAACGTCACCCAGGACGAAAAGAAACGCTTTAAAGAAGAAAGAGAAAAAGTTGAAGCATTAACCAAAGAAGTCGGTGAATATGCTGAACTAGTTGAAATCATCATTGCCAAGAATCGTAACGGTAAAACCGGTATCGTTCCTCTTCTATTTTTTAAGAATTTTGGACGTTTTGACAACCCAAGCGAAGATTACGAATCGAGATTAAAACAAATTCGTCAAGAACACGGCGCACCCGATATCGAAGAATAATGAAATTTTATATTCTAGCTTCAGGCTCAAAGGGTAATGCAACCTTAATGGAGAGTCGTGGTTATCTTTTACTTATTGATGCGGGTTTAACCAAGACTAGACTCAAGGAAACCTTTGCAAAAACGCCATATCTCATGGACCAAGTGCAAACAGTTTTGTTTACCCATGAACATAGTGATCACGCGATGGGAAAGGATTTTTTCCCTGAAGAGATTCGGTATGCCTCAAAGGGAACCATGCCAGTTTTGCAAGGAAATCTACTCACACCTTACGAATCTATTTATTTTCAACATATCAAAGTGACACCATTAGCGATTTCACATGATGCTAGAAATCCATTAGGATTTGTCATTGAGGACGGAATCTCTTCGCTTGTATATATGACAGACACGGGGTATATTTCTGAAAAAAATATTGGTTTCATGAAAAATAAACATCACTACATTCTCGAAAGTAATCATAATGTAAAAATGTTATTGCAAACCAATCGATCTCAAGATTTAAAAGTGAGAATCCTTGGAGATAGTGGGCACTTGTCGAACGAAGATAGCGCGATGTTTTTTTCTGAAATGATTGGTGTCAACACAAAATCCGTATATTTAGCCCACATTAGTGAAGAAGCGAACACACCAGAACTCGCCCTAGAAACTTATCAAAAAATATTAAGAAAACGTAGACTACTTACGACGCAATTTAAAATTGAACTCACCCAACAATACGATGTCGTCATCGGTGGAGATTAATTTGATAATTTTTCGATCGCTGCAATTCGTTGATGCATTGGTGGATGAGAATACGTAAGTAAGACTTGAAGAGGATGGGGTGTTAGATTGCTATAGTTTTCTTTGACCAATACTTTAAGTGCAGAAAGCATTTCTTGTTGATAACCTTGTTTGACGGCAAACGCATCTGCTGCATATTCGGCGCGACGAGATAAATAGTTTTGAGGTAGGCCAATGATAAAGTCTAAGGGTTCAATCAGAACGCTAAATAAAATTAATCCAAAAGCGAAGAATGGCGCTGAAAATCCAAACGCTTGAGCTAATGCAATATCACTTACAACAATATTCATGATCCATACGTATAAACCCATCACCACGGTTTGTTGGGCCAACAACCTTAATTCATCGAAATGTTTTGCGTGACCAATTTCGTGAGCAAGAACTGCAAGAATTTCACGTTCTTTAAGTTTGTTGATTAAAGTATCAAATAACGCAATTTCTCGAATGGGACCAAATCCTGAGAAGAAGGCATTTAATTTGCTAGAACGTTTTGAAGCATCCATCGAATAGATTGCTTTCGCTCTAAACCCAGTTTGTTGAGCTAAAGTAGTAATATTTGTTTTTAACGATCCTTCAGGTAAAGGTGTCAATTTATTAAATATTTTTACGAATACTTTGGTGTTTAACATAAAAATAACAATGATGAGTGCGGAAACGGTTAACCAAGAAACCAAGACAAAGGCATCGCCCAACCCTAAATAAATTGCGTGGAGTAGGACCCCGATGCCAGCAGAAAGAATAGTCGATAAAATTACATTTCTTAATAAGTCAGTAAAGAAAAGTTTACGCGTACTTTTATTAAAACCATAACGGGTTTCGATAGAAAATGTTCGGTAATAATTAAATGGGGCGTTAAGGAGGGTGTTACCTACAATTAAAGTAATAAAGAAAATCAATGATTGAATTAGGGTGTTATTGGTTAAACCTTCAGCAACCTGCGCAACCCAAGGAAAGAAACCAAAGACGAAAAGCGCAATCAACAAGATAAAATTAAACACACTTTTTCCAAGTGAAAAAAACATGTTTTCCGTGAAATAAGCCTTAGATTTTTTTAGTTCTTTATCGCTAAAAATATCCCTAACATTTTTGGGCAAAGGTTGATTGCGATAAGAAAAATTTAACAAGGCAATCACGACGTTCACAATAAACATCAACGTCATGAGGCCAATAACGAATAACGAACTCATATTCCAAACCATATTAATCTCCTTTTTCCATCAAAATACTTGTGATTGGAATCAATAAAAAGAACAACCATGACAAAGCATAGCTTGAATCTTGCCCTGGGATAGTGACATATTCGCCCACAAGAACAAATAAAATAGTCGCAAGAAAAGGTGAGATATCCACCAAAGGAAACTTCTTTTTTTCCAACCATATAAATACAATCGGTATGAGTAGGAAAATTAACCATCCTGGATGCCAAAATCCCGGGATAAATATTCCTAATGCGATATAAAGAATAATCAAACCTAAGACTAATCCCACTTCAACGATGGCTGATTTTTTTTCACCAATTGAAAGATCAAATTTAAAAGAAATTTGAATGGTACCGTTGATGAAGGCATATACGATGATAGGTAAGAGAATACTAAGTGGCCAAATGAGTTCAAACGGATCTGATGAATTACCAATTGTAAACATAACCTGCAAAACCCAAATGTGATAGAGGATGACTGCTAACACTGTATATACCATCGCAAT
>JBEDEK010000009.1:0-5093 GCA_041175745.1 Bacillota bacterium
GAACAATTTTTACTAAACGAAAACAGTGACGTCAATCTTGGCCTTGTAGGTTTATTAAATGGATTGGATTATCCGAACGCCAATCTTTATTATGTGCAACGAATGTTGTATCACCAAGATCCTTCTGGGATTCCGAATTGGATTTTTGATTTAAGATCGATTAATCAAGAACTCAATCAATATACACTTTATCAAGGCAATAAATTGATTGTTTACAAGGTTGGTCCTGAACGATTTATTTATGAGGTTTATAGCGACCGCGCTTATACCTTAACCATTGATTTATCCTTAAATGCTTTTTATTGGCAAGATGTAAAATTTATTCCACCTTTGACGATGCTGGATGATTTCTTAAACAACCGTTATCAAGAACAAACGGTGCGTTTAGTGGATATGGGTGAGTTTTATTTTTTTGAAGATTTAAGTGTTACAGAGGTGAATGAGTCTTTTTTTACTGGTTCGCACACACAAGGTCGATTTGGGTTTTATCATCGGAACACACATCAATACTATATTGCCTACCTTATCGCTTCTTACTCTGTCGCTAACTATACTTTTGAATTATCGTTTCAACATCGAGAAGGTGTCATCCCTGTTCGCGAATATCGCTTTTCATTATTAAATCCCTTTGAAGGTACCTATGCATCATTCATCGATTTTGTGAGTCATGAAAGCAACATCCGTGTGTATGATGGCGGTAATAATGATGATGGCCGTGATGTTGATTTATTTAACAATGACATCATTCCATTATTAGCAGCGATGGGTGATCGACCATTGCATTTATTTATCGAACAACGCTAAAGGAGAAAAAAGATGTCTTTTCAAGCTTATATTGCAAACATTATGTCGATTACGAAGACCACACCAGAAGCGATTAAAAACAAAGCTTCAAAAGATGGAGTTTTAACCACCAACCTTACAGCGACAATCTTTTGTGCATGGTTAGCCAAGGAGTATAAACTTGGAAGAGGCCACGCAATGGCATTATGGAAACTCTTTATCGAAAAAGGATGGATCAACATTCCTTCTTCTAAAATCAAAACCAAGCAAAAGTAAGACAACCTTGATTGAGCATTTTTAGACTACAAAAACCTCCTAAGTGGTATATTTTATTCAGGAGAAATCTATGAATAAATTAGTGAGTTTCAATTTAAAGATGGGCTTGGTTCACCTTGTCCAAGGTATTGCCTTGTTAGTGCTTGCATTAACCGTACCGCTATTCCGTGACTTTAGACCCGAAATCGTGGGCCGTTTCTTCGGTCCAGTTGGTAACGGTCTTTACGCGCCTCTTGAAGAAGCGATGTTTGAATTACCGGTTGCGATTCTAGCAGCTGCGTTTATTTTATTGAGCGCGCTCTTCCACTTCTTAATTTCTGTGCCATTTAAGAAACAATATGTCGCTAATATTGAAAAAGGAATCAACCCACTTCGTTGGTATGAATACGCCTTGTCTTCATCGATCATGATTGTGTTGTTATCGATTATGTTTGGTATTACCACGATTGAAGGTTTACTTAGTGTTTTTGGCATTAACGCGGTGATGAATTTACTTGGTCTGCTCATGGAAAAAATGAATCCTCCTAGCCGTACCAAAACCGATTGGACTGCTCATTGGATTGGTTGGATTGCTGGTTTAATTCCTTGGGTTTTAATCGTCATCTATATGTTAAATATTGGTGATTTGTCAGTCTTACCTTGGTTTGTCTTACCAGGCTTAACCTTCTACTTTTTAGTCTTTAATCTCTTTGCCTTTAACCAAATTCTTCAATATGCGCGTATCGGCAAGTGGAAAGATTATGTTTATGGCGAAAAGAGTTATGTGTGGTTAAGTTTAATTGGTAAATCAACCTTAGCGTGGTTGGTGTTTCTTGGCATCGTCTTGGCTTAAAGAATCTAACCCTAATTGTCGATATACGTTCTGAATAAAGATTCCCTTCATCCTTAAATAAGCATCCATATCATATGGATGCTTTTTTGCTGCTTCAATCTTAATCGCTTGATACGCTGATTTCATCTCGGGGTGTTTCCTTAAATAGTCTCTAAAACCTATGTGTCTTTTGAGTTCATTTGCATTCGAGGCACAAACGTATACATGATGCTTTGGAAGTAGACTCCATTTTTTTAATTTAAACACTTCTCTACCAGGAATGCCTTGATCGCCTACGTGACGATAACCTAATCGTGATAATTTAATGTTGACGTCTTGAAAGGATTCGCTACCTTTCATTTCAATATCAATGTCAATGATAGGTTTGGAGGTAAGCCCTTCAACTGATGTGCTTCCAATATGATGAATATAAGCATCGTCTACTGTCAATACCGTTTGTAGTCGTTTCCTAATTTTTAGAAAGTTTTGTTTCCAAACATGAGTGTAAGGCTTCAACACAATCTTCTTTTGTTTCATTCGATCTAATCATCGCACATCAGCTGTTCTTCAACGTGAGTAAAAGAATCGTTTCAACATGCGTGGTGTTCCACATATTGCTATTAAATCCATCCTTGTGTTTGGTAAAGAAACATATTTTTAGGGCCTTTTATGTTTACACAAACAACGATAAACGCTTTTCGATAGGGTAAAGAAACATAGTGTCATATATATGTAATTTTCTAGCACCCTTAATTTATGGCTTAATGAAGCTGTTTTTATTAGAGACTTGTTAAAAAACATAACCGTAAATTGAATAAACTCTATTAAGTTAGTATTATTTAAGTTAATTATTTATTTTATAGTTATATTTGAGTACCCTCATTGCATTTAGTACTGCTAATAATGACACCCCGACATCAGCAATCACGGCTTCCCACATAGTTGCAATTCCGATAGCTCCTAAGGCTAAAAACAGGAATTTAACTCCTAATGCGAAGTATATATTTTGCCAAACAATCTTTCTGGTTCTCTTTGCCACAAAGACCGCAGTACCTATCTTAGAAGGTTCATCATTCATAATCACGACATCAGCTACATCGATGGCTGCATCGGCACCGAGTCCACCCATAGCAATTCCAATATCAGCTCTCGCTAATACTGGTGTATCGTTGATACCATCACCTACAAAGAACAGCTTCCCTCTGCTCGATTTTTGGAGTAATAACTTCTCTACAATATTGAGCTTATCTTCAGGCAACAATTCGCTATGAATTTCATCGATATCTAACTCTTGTCCAACTGTATCAGCAACTAATTTCTTATCACCAGTTAGCATGACAGTTTTTTTAATGCCTAATGATTTCAACATTTTGATAGCTGCTTTTGAGTCTTTCTTTATCTGATCTGAGACAACAATATTTCCAACATATTTCCCATTGATAGCGATGTATATAATTGAACCCAAGGCAACAGATTCCTTGAATTCAATACCTTCTCTTTTCATCAACCTAGCATTCCCTATTGCAATGATATCATTTTGATAAGTTGCTTTTACACCGTGTCCAGATATTTCTTCAACATCAGTTATTAAACTTTGATCAATTTGTTTATTGTATTTATTGACGACTGAGACAGCGATAGGATGATTAGAAAAACTTTCCACATAAGCTGCTTTTTCAAGTAACTCTTCTTGTGTTGCACCATTTGCTGTATTAATTTCAGTCACCGTAAACGTTCCTTCAGTCAATGTGCCAGTCTTATCAAAAACTGCAATCTCAATGTTATTTAATGCTTCTAGGTAATTCCCACCTTTAACTAAGATACCATTTCTTGATGCAGCTCCAATACCGCCAAAGAAACCAAGCGGAATCGATACAACGAGTGCACATGGACATGAAATAACTAAGAATATAAGTGCTCTATAGATCCATTCCTCAAAAGTTGCACCTTGTATAACGAGTGGTGGTATTACCGCAATCAAAACAGCCAACGAAGTGACAATTGGAGTATATACTCGTGCAAATTTAGTGATAAAATTCTCGGTTGGTGCTTTTTTGCTGGTTGCATTTTCAACCATTTCAAGTACCTTAGAAACAGTTGATTCGCTTGCGAGTTTGGTAACTTTAACGGTCAATAAACCATTGATATTAATACAACCAGAGAGTACCATCTCACCTTTTGTAACATTTACAGGCACAGATTCTCCTGTTAGAATTTTTGTGTCAATTGTGGAAGATCCTGACAACACTTCACCATCAAGCGGAATTCTTTCGCCTGGTTTAATGATCATTATCTCTCCAGTTTGAACGTCTTCAACACGCATTTCCACAGAAGTGTTGCCTTTTTTAATCGTTGCGACATCAGGTCTAATTGACATCAATTTTTTAATGGATCTTCTGGATCGATTGACTGCTACGTCTTGGAAAAACTCACCGACCTGATAAAAAACCATAACTGCAACTGCCTCAGGATGTTCTCCAATTGCAAATGCACCCATAGTCGCTATCGTCATCAAGAAGTTTTCATCGAACACCTTACCTCGATATATGTTATTGACTGCCTTCAGTACAACTTCTCCACCGATGATGAAATAACTTAGTATAAGTAATACATAACGAAAAACCGTTCCTTCAGCAATCAATAATCCTCCAATAAATAGTAAGATACCTATACCGAAGATGATTAAATCTTTCGTCATTGATGATTCTTCATCCACGTGATTTTCATTCTTCACATTTGATTGTGCTATCGTTACGCCAGGCTCAATTTTATCAATAATTTTTTGAACCTTTTCTTCTATACGTTTTTGATCTAGCGAATTTTTGAATTGAAGTGTCAGTTTTTTTGCTAGAAAATCAATGTTGGCACCTAAAATTCCTTCGGTTTTGTTTAATTTTTCTTCTATCTTAGCCGCACAATTTGCACAGTCTAAACCATCTATAGTATAAATGACATTTGGGGTTAGTTCACATACCTCGACATCACCCTCTTCATCTTTCACAATTTTTTTAATCGTGTCAAATAGTCTTGCGGTATCAGTTGAATCCGTAACTTTTACCTTGATTTCTTTTGTAACAAAGTTTAAATAGCCTTCTTCAACTCCGTTTAACTTCTTTATCTTTTGTTCAATCTTATCTGCACAACTCGCACAGCTTATTTCTGATAAACTATATTTAATCTCTTTCATGTTTTTTCTCCATTCTATTTATGTTTGATATGATTC
>JBEDEK010000010.1:0-4066 GCA_041175745.1 Bacillota bacterium
TGTTATAATTTTATCGTTATGGAACCCTTAGAAATTCTCGGCTTAGTGGTGATCGTAATCTTTGCAATATACTTAGTTTTATCGGTCTTTTTTGCATTCCAAATGAGAAGTTTTTACACCCAATTATCCAAAAGAAAAGATGCAATTGATGTATTAACCGCTCAAAAATATGATCTTTTAAGAATGATTGGTAAATTATTTGTTCGTCACCAGATTGATGTCCCTCAAGAGTTTATTCTTTCTAAAAGACCTCGCTTTGAAGACACCTTACAAAACATCAAAGATACAGAACGTACCATAGTAAAGAGTTTTTTGGTACAAACAGCACAAGCACTCTTTTACTATGGTGAACAAAACCAAGCTTTATCCGTTAATCCGGAATATGTTTCTTTGAAAAAATCTTTATCAGAAGTTGATGAGTTGTTTCGTAAACAAGTTGCAATCTATAACGCTTTGGCCACGAACTATAATTGGTGGCAAAAATTTCTTATGTATCGCTGGGTAACGATTCTCTTTAGACACCAAAATAAAGAATTAATTACATAAAAAAGAGGGCATAAATATGAAAAAACCTGTAATTCTTGTCATCATGGATGGCTATGGTATTCGTAAGGAAACCTATGGCAACGCGATTGCGAAAGCAAAGAAACCCAACCTCGATAAATACTTTGCCAAATACCCCTACACTCAAATACAAGCCTCTGGCCTTCAAGTTGGATTACCTGAAGGTCAAATGGGTAACTCTGAGGTGGGGCATTTGAATATCGGTGCAGGTAGGATTGTATATCAATCTCTGACATTGATTGATCAAGCAATTAAAGATGGAACCTTTTATCAAAATGCGAAGTATTTGGCTGCAATGCAATGGGCTAAATCAAAAGGTAAAAAATTACATATTGTTGGTTTGGTCTCTGATGGTGGGGTTCATTCTCATTTGACCCATTTACAAGCCATTATCAAGCTTGCTGCCAAACAAGAAGTACCTAATGTATACTTTCATGCTTTAATGGACGGTCGTGATGTTGCACCTCAACTTGGTGAACGTTATATCCAGACTCTACTCCTGACCATGAAAGAATATAAAACGGGACAACTTGCCTCGATTGGTGGGCGCTATTATGCGATGGACCGAGATAAAAATCTTCAACGTGTTGCAAAAGCCTATGATGTGATGGTTGAACATCGCGGACTTAGCTTTAAGGACTATCGCCAATATTTCAAAGACCAATATCTTAACTTACCCAAAGAAGGTAAAGACCCTAGCGATGAATTCTTAATCCCTGCCTATGCGGAAGGGGTGCAAGGTAAGATTGAAGATGGTGATGCCGTAATCTTTATGAATTTTAGACCCGATCGCGCCATTCAGTTTTGTACACTTTTGACCAATCCAAGTTTTTATGCAAATCCTCCTATCAAAGATGGCAAACCATCATGGGTTGCATATCAACCAACCAAGCCACTAAAAAACATCTTGCTGATACAAACTATGAAGTATGCCGATTCCGTAAAAGGAGAAATTGCTTTTAAATTGCCAAGTTTAGACAACACACTTGGCCCTTGGTTAGCCTCACATGGCAAAACTCAATTAAGAATTGCGGAAACTGAAAAGTATCCTCATGTAACATTCTTCTTTGATGGAACTATCAATTATGATGGTGTAGAAAAACCTGAATTACCTGGGTCAAGAAGAGTACTAATCAACTCACCCAAAGTCGCAACCTATGATCTACAACCAGAGATGAGTGCATACCAAGTTCGAGATGCTTTAATTAAAGAACTAAATAAAGGTGACCTTGATGTGGTGATTATTAATTACGCTAACTGCGACATGGTAGGACATACAGCAGTTGAAAAAGCAGTTGTTAAATCGGTTGAAGTCGTGGATGAATGTGTTGGATCGATAATTGATTGGTGTGATCGCAACGGTGGAAAACTTATTGTCACTGCTGACCATGGTAATGCCGATCAAATTTTAACTGATGATGGTAAACCCCATACCGCCCACACGACCAATTTAGTTCCAGTTTGCATCAACATTCCCGGTCTTCGTTTAATGCCAACAGGTGGCAAACTAGGTAACCTTGCTCCAACCATCCTTGATTTACTAGGATTAGAAAAACCTATTGAAATGACCGAAAAAAGTCTTATTATTAAGTAAATGCATTTGCATGGAGGCAAAAAAATGACAAAAGTACTCAAATTTAGTGAATATCCCCTTCAATTACCTAAATTTCCAAAACTTGAAAAGAAGTTCAATAATTTAATTGCTGAATTTGAAACCGCTGCTAATGCTCAAATTCAACGTCGAATTATGAATAAAATTGGTAAATTTTTTGATGAAATTCAAACCGATTTCACTATTATTACCACTCGTCATTCCATTGATACACGCGATGAAACGTATAAAAAAGCAAATGATCTCGTGAATGAAGTTGGTCCGATGGTTCAAGGTCTAGGTAATCGTTACTCTAAATCTGTATTAGCAAGTAAGCATCGTGTTGAATTAGAAAAATTAGTGGGTTCATTTTTATTCAAAAAATTAGAACTTGCTGCAAAGACTTTTGATCCAAAAATTCTGCAAGATTTGCAAGAAGAAAACAAATTAACCACCGAATATGATGCCTTGATGGCAAGTGCTCAAATTCCCTTTGATGGTGGAACTTATAACCTTTCCCAAATGGGCAAATTCGCCGTTAGCAAAGATCGTGATATTCGTAAACGAGCCAGTAAGGCTGTTGAAAACTGGATGGCTGAAAAAGAACAACCTCTTGCAGATATTTACTCTAAACTCGTAACTTTAAGACATGGGATGGCAAAGAAACTTGGCTACCCATCATTCACCCATATGGCGTATGACCGAATGGGAAGAACGGACTACGGACCTAAAGAAGTAAAAGCTTATCGGGATCAAATTTTTGAATCCGTTGTCCCCCTATCTAATAAGTTGGTGCGACAACAAATTAAACGAATCGATGTCCCAGCACCAAAGTTTTACGACTTAGCTATCCAATTCAAAGATGGTAACGCTACTCCTAAAGGGGACAAAAATTATTTAGTCAATGCTGCTTTAAAAATGTACAGCAAAATGGGCCAAGAAATTGGCGAATTTTTCCAAGCAATGGTTAATCAAGAATTATTAGATTTAGAGGCAAAACCTGGTAAACGCGGTGGTGGCTATATGACCTTCTTCCCACGTTATCAAATGCCATTTGTCTTCTCAAACTTTAATGGCACCGCTGGCGACGTTGATGTTTTAACTCACGAAATCGGTCATGCTTTCCAAGGATTTATGTCTAGAAAAATTAAACCGGTTGAATATCGCGATCCCACCATGGAAGAAGCAGAAATTCACTCCATGTCCATGGAATTTTTCGCCACACCCTATATGGAGTCATTTTTTAAAGAAGACAAAGATAAATATTTATTCGGTCATTTAGAAGGTGCGATTAACTTCTTACCATACGGCGTCACTGTTGATGAATTCCAACACTGGGTTTATGAAAATCCAACAGCCACGCATGAACAACGTTGTGCTAAATGGCGTGAAATTGAAATGAAATATACTCCTTACAAGAAATATACAGGTTTCCCACTTTATGAAAAGGGTACTCGTTGGATGCGCCAATCTCACATTTATGGTGCTCCATTTTATTACATCGACTATACCTTAGCCCAAGTGATTGCCCTTCAATTCTTAGGATTAATGAAGAAAAATCATGACAAAGCTTGGAAAAAATATGTCAAAGTATGTTCCTTAGGTGGTAAATATCCCTTTACTCAACTTTTAGAAAAGGCAAAATTAAAAAATCCATTTATGGATGGCACCATTAAGAAAACTTTTAGACCAGTTAAGAAATTATTAAAAGTTTACGGCGAACCCTTTAAAGCCTAATCTCCATTTCGTAACTAAGACTTATGGTTACAACCATAAGTTTTTTTATTCTAATTCTTATCAAAAAGGAAATTGAATTGTCAAGAAAATCATTTATTTTTCCCAAGATAAATTCTCTTTACAATTGCTTCTCTATGGTATGATAAGTTCATAACTTATTGATATATTTGGAGG
>JBEDEK010000011.1:0-8092 GCA_041175745.1 Bacillota bacterium
TCGTGATAGAGCAATTCCACACGACCAGTCTCAAAATAAGTTCCAAAAACAGCGTTATTGATGTGGCCTTGCCGATCGGTATCTCGATAACGTATTTTATCAAACGTGATAGAGGGGAAATCGCTTAATTTCATTTCTTTAAGTCGCATATTTATTACCTCAATGTAAGCATATACGATTTTGATTCCTAGATAATAAGATATGATATTTCAAGAGGAAACTTAAATGAAAACCGATAACGTTAAACTACAATTCTCTAATACATTCGTTGGCTCTATGTCATCACCTTCAGGTCGAGTGGTTTTAGGCCAACAACCCGATGGCATGGCGCCTTACCATTTGTTATACGGCGCAGTTGGCTCATGCTTTTATTCAACTTTTTTAAGTATTACAACCAAGAAACGTCTTACCTTCAAAGATGCCTCGCTAGAAGTGAGTGGCATTAAGCGCGACACCATTCCCGCAACGCTAGAATACTTAAAAATTGAATTTACCATTCGTGGTGGTTCAAACCAAGAACAACTTAAAGAATCGGCAGAATTAGGTGCTAAGTATTGCTCTATTCATGAAACGATTAGTAAAGTTGCAAAGATTGATTTAGTCGTGAAGTTTGAGTCTTAATGAATCTTCCCAAACCATTCCTTCAACGCATTGAAAAACAAATTGGGAATAAACATTTTCCTCTTTTTATGGAGGCAATGGAACAAAGTCCATTAGAATCCATTCGTGTTCGCCAACCTGTACCTACATTTCTTCAATCCTTTTTATTAAATCGAGTGCCTTGGCATCCGAATGGTTTTTATTTAAAAGCATCCTCAATCAACGGGCATCATCCTTATCACCATGCTGGAGCTTTTTATTTTCAAGAAGCATCGGCTATGTCAGTGGTGCCCATGCTAGATATTCAGCCTAACGATATTGTTTTAGATATCGCTGCGGCGCCAGGTAGTAAATCAACGGATATTGCTTATCGATTAGGTTCACAAGGTTTTCTGATCGCCAACGACATTGATGCTCGAAGAGCTCAATCCTTAATGTTTAACGTTGAAAGACTTGGATTGTCACAAGTGATTGTCACCCAACATGATCCACACCACTTACCCACATTATTTCCACATTTTTTTGACAAAATCCTCGTGGATGCACCTTGCAGTGGAGAAGGGATGTTTCGCAAAGATCCCGCTTCGGTGGACGCATGGTCTGTTGAACACATCCAAGCTTGTGCAATCAGACAAAAATATTTACTAGAGGATGCGATTCAATTACTTAAACCCGGTGGTAGAATCGTTTATTCAACCTGCACATTTGCACCGGAAGAAAATGAAGAATTAATTAAAGGTTTCTTACAAAACCATCCGGAATTCAAATTGTTCAATCACCCATCCAATTCATATTTTGACGCCCTCACAACCAAGGGAGTTGGTGTAAAGTTGTGGCCCCATCTTATTAAAGGAGAAGGTCACTATGTAGCGGTATTACAGCACCAAGCAACCACACCAAAACCAATTAAATTTACTCATCGTATGAAAAATCCAATACCGCCTGCTTGGAAACGATTTGCTGAAGAGACCTTTTATCACGACAACATTCAGCCTAATTTCGCACTCGAGGAACGATTGTTTCAAATTCCAATTTCCTACCAATACCATTCTGCCTTGCACACCTTACGCGCTGGGGTTTATTTCGGTGAGATTGAAAAAAACATTTTTTATCCTTCACATCATTTAGCCCACTTTCTTCGCCCACAAGATGTTAAACAAAATCTCGAACTATCTCTCGCTGATCCTAGATTAGACCACTATCTTCACGGTGAAGAAATCAACGCTGAGGTTGATAATGGGTGGATTTTGATTTCGGTCGATGGCCTATCTCTAGGCTGGGGAAAAGCATCTCAAGGTCGAGTAAAAAATCATTACCCTAAAGCTTTGCGTTTAACGTATACTCGAAAATAATGTGAGGTAAAGTTGACTCGCCGTATCCCAATCATTTTTCGATTGATAAGCATTGATTTGTAGTTTTTTAAGTTGTGGTTTTTGCTCAAATAAGTGCATGGCTTGTTGCATTGCCCAACCAAGGGAATCCCCTGTATAGTGTAAAAAACTAAAACCATTTGCTTGTTCACCATCGGTCGCAAAACCCTTTACTGTATCTTTAAGACCACCTGTTTCTCTAACAATAGGTAGGGTTCCGTATCGCATCGCAATCATTTGAGAAATACCACAAGGCTCAAATAGAGATGGCATTAAAAAGAAATCACTACTTGCATAAATTTGATGAGCGACTGGATTGTTATAACCAAGGATCACGCGAACTGCCCGAGGGTACTTTGCTTCAAACGCTTTTAGTCTTTGTTCAAGCTCCATTTCGCCTGCACCCAAGAAAATAAATTTTGCTCCTAAGTGAACAAAATGATCAAGATTATCAAGAATCAATTGAATGCCCTTTTGAAAGGTTAAGCGACTCACCAATCCAAATAATGGATATTGCGGATATTCCAAATCAAACATGTTGAAAAGTTGTGCTTTATTTTGGTCCTTGTTTAGTTGTAAGGTTTGTTTTTGAATAGGAACAAATAAATGTTGGTCTTGCGTTGGATGCCACTCATCAACATCGATGCCATTTAAGATACCAACAAATTTATCGCGATAAATATGCAAAATTGTATTTAAGCCAAAACCACCTTCACTTGTTAACAATTCTTTCGCGTGGGTTGGCGAGACTGTGGTAATGCGATCAGCATAAACTAAACCCGCTTTGAGCGTGGATGCTTGATCTTGGAATCGCAGTGCCCCATTTTCATATAGATGCTGACCAAGTCCATAAAAATCTTGAATAAGGTAAGGTGGAAACTCTCCATGAAATGCAGGACTATGAATGGTCATGACAAATTTTATCTTTTGATAAAAGAGATTATCTCGATCAAGTTCTCGTATCAAAACAGGTAACATCCCCGTTGGCCAATCATGGAGATGGACAACATCTGGTTGAAAACCAACCACGGGCATCATGTGTCGAACCGCGTGAACAAAGGCTGCCCACCGTTCATGTTCATCAGGATATCCATATACACCATCACGATCAAAATAATAAGGGGCGTCGATAAAGTAAAAAGTGATACCGTCAATCTTGGTAGTGAGTAAACTCACGGTGTGTTTTCGCCAAGAAAGGAACACATCGATATGACCGATAAATTGAACTGGATATTTCGTTTGATAACGAAGGTTTTTATAAAAGGGTATGACAATCGCAACTTCTTGACCCTGTTTCACAAACGCTTTTCCAAGGCTATAAACGACATCACCCAATCCACCAACCTTAATTAACGGGTTAGCTTCAGAGGCGACCATTAAAATCTTCATTAGAGTTTTTCTCCCTGTTTAATATAAAGAACGGATTCTTTACCTGCAAGGATTTTTGTTTTTTCAATCTTAACGTACTTATCAATAATTGCCCGTTGTACCACAACATCTTTTCCAACTTTACTATCGGTGAAGACAATTGAGTTTTCGATACGAGCTCCTTCTTCTATGACAACGTTGCGAGAAATAATAGAGTTGATCACAGTCCCATTAATTTTTGCACCATTGGCAATCATGCTATTTTTGATAATGGCGTTTGTACCATATCGCGCAGGTGGGGTGTTATTTGAAACCGTATATATTGGCCAATCTTCAAGAAAAACTTTGTTGCGAAAATCAAAATCCAAAAACTCCATTGAGTTTTCAAAGTAAGACTCAAGTCCATCAAACACCCTCATATATCCAGTCAGTTTATAGGTTCCAAAAGATAAACTGTCTTGCACTAATAAATAACGAATGAGTTCTTTGATGCCAAAGGTAGCAGAAACTTGAGGCCCTAACTCAAGTAAGGCCATTAAATAATCCTTAGAAAAAATAAAAGTATCCACACTAATATCAAGCTCGTCCTTGGTTCCTTGGTTTTGGACAAGATTAATGACGCGACCATCTTTTAGTGTCAGGACGTCAGAGTTTAAAAATTGTTTTTTCCCTTTTTTGGTTCTGGTATATATGATTGTTAATTTTTCTTTGTTTTCCAAGTGTTGCTTTATCGCTGGGCGAAAATCTAGCGTATAGAGTAAGTCACTTGGGGCAATCACAATCACATCAGGACGATGGTCAAGTATCAGCCAATCATTCGCTTTTAAATTATTTAAATCGTGATTATATAACGGATTTGTCGAATGTTTTTCGTTATATAAAACTTGTTCAAAACCAAGCTTGGTGTTGTTGTTAAACACATTAGTTGAGCCCAAATGTTTCATGATTGAACGTGGTTGCGTTTCAATCAAGATACCCACCTTATCGATACCTGAGTTTGAAAAATTCGATAAGGTAAAATCCATCAACGCATATCGTCCAAGAAAACTTGTTGAACCAAGTGGACGATTTTCTGTTAAAGGTCCCAAACCCTTGTTGCCGTGTAGATTACAAAACCCCATTATTTTTGCCATAACTACTTATTCACCAACACAACGTTGGTACCTCCGTTCACTGAGGTTTCTACTTTCGCATTAGGTGATACAATTACTTTTTTTAAAGCGGTACCACTTTTTATCGTCGCGCCAGGCATGATCACAGAATCAACTACGGAAGCACCTTCTTCGATGGTGACGTCGTGGAAAACAACACTATGATCGACAGATCCAAAGATGACGGCTCCTTGATTGACCAAGGCATTTTTAACTTTTGCTTTCTCACCTAAATACTGCGGTAAACTTCTCGTATCTTCGGTAAATAGTTTTAAATCATCATTCAGTAGCAAACGTTTTGCTTCATCATTGTCTAATAAATCCATATTTGCTTCCCACAAAGATTCAATTGTGCCGACATCGCGCCAGTAACCCTTGAATGGAAAAGCTAGCAAACGTTTCTTTTGTTTTAATAAAGTTGGAATAATATTTTTTCCAAAGTCGTGTTCAGAGGCATCATCTTTCGCATCGTTCATTAAAGCTTGCCGAAGTTCTTTGTAATTGAAAATATAAATACCCATGGAAGCGAGGGTTGATTTTGGTTGCGATGGCTTTTCTTCAAATTGAGTTACAAAGTTATCTTTATCAACCGACATGATGCCAAATCGAGACGCTTCTTTTTTATCAACATCAATGACCGCCACCGAAAAATCAGCATTACTTTGCTTATGAGCGTCCAGCATTGTTTGATAATTCATTCTATAAATGTGATCACCAGAAAGAATCAGAACATAAGTTGGTTTAAGGTTATCCAAGAAATCAATGTTTTGATAAATCGCATCTGCAGTTCCCTTATACCAAACATTACCTTCTTCGGTTTGTCGAGGAGGTAAGGTTGCAGTTAAAGAATGGATACCATTCAAACCCCACTTTTCACCATTACCGATGTAGGTGTTCAATAGAATCGATTCATATTGAGTAAGAACACCAACAGTATCAATACCACTGTTGGCACAATTCGATAATGGAAAATCAATAATGCGATATTTCCCGCCAAAGTTAACTGCGGGCTTAGCAATTTTTTTCGTTAGGGTTTCAAGGCGTGTTCCTTTTCCACCCGCTAACAACATGGCTACTAATTCTTTTTCCAAAGAATCTCACCTCATTCTTTATCGTTATTTTACCACGAAGGTAAAAAGTTAAACCGACAGATCCGTGATAAGATATTTTTAATGAAATTTAAGACTTTAAAATCGGTTGCAATAGCATTAATATCAGGAATTCTTTTGTTGATAAGTTCGCCTTTTTTACTAAAAGCGGCGTTGATAAAAGTTTCACAAGCAGAGGTTTTGTTAAATGCTGAACAACGCCTGGCACTTAATCTCCACACCTGGCCTGATGGAAACATTGGTTTGGTTAAGCAGAATGATGTCTTTACTTTTTACGGAACCAACGGAGGCTTGTTATCAAAAACATCTGGAACTATTGCGAATCCTACCGCAAACATTCATTACACATCCCAAAACATCCAAAGTTTAAAGGAAACCTACAATTATGCTGGCGGTGGCCCAATTTTTGAAATTAATGATTATTTATTTATGCTGTATCATGCCGAATACCATCCAAATAATAGATTTCAACAATTTTACAGTACGATTGGTATCGCCTATTCCTCCAATCAAGGTGAAGACTTTTTTGATTTAGGAAAAATCATTCAATCTACCTACATGTTAGATGAAGATGATGAAGTTGCTGTTGAAATGGGTGGCGCACCATTTATCATTAGGGATTCGTTTGTCTATGTATTTTTTAGAGATATTATCACACCTCATCAACAAAACAACTTAGCGGTTGCAAGATGTTCAATTGCAGAAATCATGAACGCAGTATTGGCGAATGAAACACCCATCTTTTATAAATATTTCCAAAATCAATTTTTAGAATTAGGGATTGGTGGCCGTTCAACCGCCTTAGAGCTTTTCAATGGCAACATACGTTGGTTTGATATTGCTTTTGATACTAAAACCAATCAATATATCGTTGTGCTCGTGGACGATACGATTATCGGTCAAAATCTATATTTGATGTTCTCTAATGATTTATTTTCTTGGGGGCCACGACTCAATGTAACTTGGCGAAGTGGCGAAATCTTTTATCCAACCCTGATTGGTGAATTGGATAATCCAAAAGAATCCGAAGGCCGGTGGTGGGTATATTTTACACATTCACAGTTAGGCGCCTGGTCGAGATGGCAAGATGCCACCTTGGAAAGATTGTTGATTACTTTATGACCCTGAAAAAAATTCAATCCTTCATGAATGAAGGAAAAACGAAAAGTGTTCAATTGCTAGAAGATGCTATCACCAAACACAAACAACATATTCTTAAGAACTCCATCGGCGTCCTTTCTCCATTAGCACACAATCGTGCACTCCAAGCAGATTTAGAAAGAAAAAAAGGAATTTCAAAAGGATTGTTGCACGGGATACCAATCCTAATAAAAGACAACATAATGTACGCTGATGGAACTCCTACAACCGCAAATAGTTATGCATTAAAAGATTTCATACCTCAAAAAAATGCTCCAATAGTTGATGCATTATTAAAATCGGGAGCTGTTATTTTAGGAAAAGCCAATCTTTCTGAGTTTGCTTATTTTATGGGAGATGAAAAAATGCCATCAGGTTATGGTTCGATGTATGGCCAAGTTAAACATCCAATTGATGAATCAATTGATCCATATGGTTCTAGTACCGGTAGTGCGGTTGCGGTTGCTCTTGGTATTGTCCCTATTGCGATTGGAACCGAAACCAATGGGTCGCTAATGGCGCCCGCTTTCCAAACCCAAATCGTATCGTTTAAACCCAGTATTGGCATGGTCTCTCAAACAGGAATTATTCCGATTGCACCTTCTCAAGATGTTGCTGGTCCAATGGCTATGTCTGTGTATGATTGCGCGGCAGTGATGGACGTCATCGCCTTCATGGATCCGCTCGATTCAAAAACAAAAGCAATCCAAAGACCGATAAGTTTTGTAGAAAAAGTAATTCAACCCATTTCTAAAAAGAGAATCGGTTATGTTTCTTTTTCCAATCAACCCTATGATGCTGATGATATCAATATTTTGCATCACACAAAAAACAAGTGGATAGCAATGGGCCATGAAGTTGTTGATATCACAATTGAACTTCCTCCTTTGGATAATTACCCAACCTTAATGAGAGAATTTAAAGTTTCCCTAAATCAGTTTTTAAAAACCCACCATCAATCCCAGATGCCCAAAACACTTAAAGAAATTATTCAATTTAATCTCCAACATTCCGAAAGATGTTTACGTTATGGTCAAGCCACCTTACTTGCCAGTGAACACATGCCGGATAGCTTAGATCAAACATATCAAGATTTACTTCAAAAGTTAAAGATTGAAGCGAGTCGATTTCAAAACATCCTTATTCAGAAACAACTGGATGCCTTAATTACCCCAACTTGGCTTGGCTTTGCCCCAATTTATGGCAATCCATCGCTGTGTTTACCAATGGGATACGTGAAGGGAAAACCCAAAGGTATCATTCTCGTTTCAAAAATTGGTCATGATCAAGAACTTCTTCAATTAGGCCATCAGTTTTTTGATTAAAAGTATTCTATAGGTGTTTTGGTCTAAAT
>JBEDEK010000012.1:0-4299 GCA_041175745.1 Bacillota bacterium
TAAGTACCAAGAACCCAAATATCGTTATATCCCTAATCCATTTATATTAAATCGCCAACGAATTGAAAAACTTATCATGGTAACGGGATTAGATCCCACGCTTTTCATTTCGGTTATCTTAGTTAATAATGATGCAATGATTAATCGCATTCCTGTTAGTGAAGACAATCAATTCATTGTCAATATAAGACAATTTCCAAGATTGCTTGATGCAATTGAAAGTCGAGAAACACCCCCCTTTAAATCACAAATTCTTGATAAAGCTGTTATTGATATTAATGATATGAATATCAAGAACAAAAAGATTAAGTAATTTTACTTTCTTAATTTTTTTTCTTTGATTAAGGCATTCAAATCTTCAGTTATTTTTTTGTTTTGCCCGTGTTGAACTGCAATCGTTATTGTGTATACGACTAAATATATAAACATCACGATATAAACAAAGCTGAGTAGCCTTGATAATACTGGAGAATAAATGATTCTTATCATTGGTGCAATCGGAAGAATCAAAAGCAATGACACAAAGATGCTAATGATGCCACTTCCCCATTTGAATTGATAAATTTTAATCGCAAAATGGATAAGGATCGAAATAATGATTGAACCTAGAAAAAATTCCAATAAGAAAACCTGACCTTCAACTCGAGGAAGAATATTAGTTAAGATTGCTAAAACCCCCATGATGAGAGATACCCAAGTGTATAGGGTTGAGAACCCTTTAAAAATTTTTTTCATTTTTTTAATGCTCCTAATTTTGATTTGATTACTTTTAGATACAAGCGACTTACTTCGATTAAATCTCCATTGTCTAGCATCGCCTCTAGCTTGCTATTGAGTAACGGTCGGAAACTCTTTAGAAAATGGAAATTAATAATCGTGCTTTTATTTACACGGATAAATGGATCGCCCCAGGTTTCTATCTCATACAATTTTTCAGTAACAACAAAACTATCATTTTTGGTGAAGAGAATGGTTTGTTCATCCTGACTTTCAAAATAGTAAATGTCAACGAGTGGAATACGGAATTGGCGATCATTTTTTTTACCAATCACTGTTCCTTGTGATTCAACAAGAAAGGTTTTGAGTCGTTCAATATCTGGATGCCCCTCTGGTGCCTCTATTGTCACCTCGGGTTCCAATTTTGTTGAGGAATGAATGAATTTTATTTTCATAGCACTATTATAGTCAAATCTAAGTGTTTAACTTAAAAAAACTAGGTAAGTTTCGATAACATGACATTAAGATACAAAAAAACCTCCAATTGGAGGTTTGAATGGTTTCAATTTCTCTTTTTCAGTTCATAAAGAAGAACTAATTCTTCTTACTCTTTTTTCCGCGACCTTTGCTAGTACCTTTTTTTAATTTTACTCTTAGGTTGTTTGGCATACTTTTTTTCCTCCTTTTTCTTGATTGTATTAGTGTTCGCTGGTGATGGCATTAACCATTCAACGTTTCAATGCAGTTGCTTGGAGCAGGTGACGGGAATCGAACCCGCGTATCAACCTTGGCAAGGTTGTGTTCTACCATTGAACTACACCTGCAACGCTTTTATATTATAGCGATAGTTAAGATAAACTTGCAAGAATTTTTCTTTTTGGCATACAAAATATCACTGAAAAAACTCTTGAATTATTCTATAAATATTCTTCTTTAAATGTTATGATATACGTAGGTCAAAACATCATCCGTGGAGGGTTTGCAATGAAAAAATTTATTCGGCTTTTGGGGTTTGCGCTTTTGTTGGTGCTTATCGCATTTGTCGGACTAATTGCATACCAAGTTAATTTTGATTTGAATGCTGTTTTAAGCTACTTCATTACAATTGGTATTTCAGTAGTGGCTCCAATGATTAACTTTAGTCAAATAACACTGCTGTTTGCTTTAACTATTGGTGGATCAGCGTTGTATCTGATCTTCATGGTGATTCTATTTGTTTCATTGTTAAGAAAACTCAAAATTATTAGCGCGGTAATGACTTTACTGGGCTTGACGGTTACTTTAAGTTTTGCCCTTTTATCAATTAACGGTTACTTTCCCGATGCAACGTCTCTTGAAAATCTTGGAGATCCCTCTAATTTTATTGAAATCTTATTGATTCCAATCCAAAATCCTAATCCTGGTCTGCGGGCATCTGCATTTTCTGGATTAGTTGTCACTATAGTTTTTTTCACCTTGATGTTTGTGATTATGAATATAATTGAGCTATTTCGCCACCCTTTTACAAAGCAATCTAGCCAAGTCATACCTATATTGAAAGAGGAAACCGTGATTGCTCAAGAACTATCAAAATTCGTGATTCCCAGCCAAATCCGTTTACCTCAAACAGAAGTGCCACTCCAAAATCAACAATCTCAACCAAGCAATAATGCATTATCAAGTGAATCACAATCCTTGTTGGAGCAAACCCCTATTGTCGCCTTACCACAATCGCCAGTTTTACCTGAAAAACAAGACATCGTTAAGGCCCGGCAAACTGTTTTACAAATAAAAGAGAGAATTCGTAGTCAAATTCGCTTGCAACTTTTGGAAGCAAAACAGTTTGCTTCTAATACAAGTACCAACGGCAATATAACACCTCCTACACCAACTCCAATAAGTCAACCAACCGTAGAGCCTTTAGTTTCGCAAGCAACAGCACCTGAAACTACCGTCAATGAATTGTTTCAAGTCCAAATTCAAGAAAAAGTCAACAAGGCGATTGCTGCTGAAATTGCTCAATTGGAACCTAAAACAAAGGATCAAGTTAACACCCTCATTAATGAAGAGCTGATTAAATACGATTCTTTGAATCGAGAAGTGATGGAAAGTCTAGTTTCAGAAAAAATAGAGCAAATTTTAACGACGACTTTTGAACAATTTAGACAAGAGATGGAGGCGATGGTTTTAAAATCTATTCAAGCATTAGAAACTTCACCAAAACAATTAGATCAAAACCAAACACCATCCTTGTTACAAGAAAAAGATATTGAAGAACAAGTTCGGCAAATTTTGCGCAATTCAGACCTTTCCAAAAAAGTTGAAAGCATTGAAAACTCCATGTTACAAACTCAAAATTCTCAAGCAATTAATTCCGCTTCTGTAATAACTATTCCAGTCATTGAAACATTGATCGAAAAGCAAACCAATCCATTAATGCCTCTCTTGGATAAAGTTAATTTATTACAGCAGCAACTAGAGCAATTGACTCAATCCATTCCTCATTTAGAAAAAGTCCCATTTGTGAAACAAGAAGTTTATGACACACAAGCTGAACAGCTAAAACAAATTCAACAACGTTTAATTCAACTGCAACAAGATCTAGTTTCTTCAAAAGGAACCTTAGATCAATTTCAAATCGAAACACTTTCAAGATCGAATAGCATACAAGAAAAGATTTCTGACTTAGAAATTAAGCAACTCCAAAAAGCTCCACTTAATGAAGTAATCGATGAAAATGCATTCGTATCATTAGTGAAAAAACACCAAAGCATCATCCAACCTGAATTACCGATTGATGTTGTAAAAAGTTTAATTTCAAACGAAATCAAGAAACAACTGGTACCGACCCCAACCTTGTCAAAAGATGAAGTGAAGAAGATGATTGAAGAAGCAATCAAGGCTTTACCTTTAACCAATGTAACAACTCCAGAGATTGATGAAAGTAAACTTGCGGATCGAGTGCAAGCTAAGTTACCCAAGACCTTAACAGAATCGGATGTTCAAACGATTGTCAAATCAACGATCCCAACTCAACCAACGTTGAATGAAGGTTTAGTGTTAGGTTTAATTTCAAACGAAATCAAGAAACAACTGGTACAGACCCCAACCTTGTCAAAAGATGAAGTGAAGAAGATGATTGAAGAAGCAATTGATAAATTACCTTTAACTAATTTCGCGACAGGTAAAGCTATCGTTAGTCAAAATGATCAACCACCTTCCACTTCTTCAACAATTCCTTTTGACATGGTAGTACCAGTGATTAAAAAGAAAAATGCTCGTGCTCCAGAAAATGAAAAACGTGCCGAACAATTTAAATCAGTGATGACTCCTGATTTAGGTGTTACAAGAACGGGTAAAAAGAAAATCATACGTATCCCATTTCAAGAACGTATGGCAAAAGCAGATCCGATGATGCTCGGTCATTATGACGAACTTAAGAATTACATTTTAAGTTATCAGGTCAAATCGAGAATTTCCAACACAGGTGATATGTTTAGATTACATAAAGAAGAATTCGTAAAGATTACAATTGCTGGCAAAAGTTTGAAACTATATATGGCTTTGAACCCCGAAGATTATAAAGATAGTCCTATACCAGTT
>JBEDEK010000013.1:0-7981 GCA_041175745.1 Bacillota bacterium
TTTGTAAAGTAATATCTGACATAAGGTCCTCCTTTATTACTTTCTAAAAAACATCTTAAAGCAAAATGTTAGCGCTTACAAGCAAAATGATAAGGACGGTTGTAAACTTTATGGAATTATTGCGTTAAAGTGGAAAAATCAATGATTTTATCGGCAATATGATTTGCATCTTCACGATGATGGGTAACAAGTAAAACGGTCATGTTTAATTGTTTAAATAAAGGTTTAAGATCCTGACGAATTCTTTCAGCAAGTAGAGAATCAAGATTTGAAAAAGGTTCATCCATTAAAAGGAGTGAGGGTTTTGGAGCGAGAGCTCTTGCAATTGCCACTCTTTGCATTTGACCACCTGACAATTGATGCGGGAAAGAGAATGCAACGTCACTTAAAGAAAACACCTTTAACCATTCATCAATTTCAGATTGTTTAGATGGATGCTTTGACTTTAAACCAAAACCTATGTTTTGTCTGACCGTAAGGTGAGGAAATAAAGCATAATCTTGAAACACCACGCCAATGCCTCGGGCTTGCGGGGATAAAAAAAGATTGTCTTGGAAAAAGTTAACTCCATTAAATGAAATCAAACCTTTCGAAGGTTTTAAGGTTCCTAATAAAAGTTGAATCAACGTAGACTTACCACAACCACTGACCCCAGTTAAGGCAACAATTTGCCCTTTTTCAATCAGTAGTGAAAGATTTTCAATCAAAGGTTGATTAGGCTTGTATCGGAAATGTAATTGATGAATATTAAGACTCATAAGTGTTAACCTTTAACATAATATCACTGGCAAAAATCACTGCACCTGCAGTTAAAAGAATTAACATCAATGCCATGGGACTAGCAAGGTTAAGTTGTTCATCACCAGCATATTGGTATAAGTAGGTGGCAAGTGTTTGAAAATTGAAGGGTCGTAAAATTAAGGTTAATGGTAATTCTTTAAATAAATCCACCATCACAATTAGTGAAGCAGCAATCACACCATGACTGATTAAAGGCAAATCAATCGCAAATAAGGTTTTTAGATATCCTTTTTTTAAAGCGTGGCTAGCCAAGGTATATTTCATCCCAATTTTATGATACGTTCCTTCAATGATGTTACTACCTACTGCAAAAAATCTTAAAACCAGTGCCATTGTTAATAACACGATTGAACCAGAAATTACCATTGAATCAATATTGAATAATTCAGCAATTATTCGATCAATAGGTACCCACATTAGGATCATCCCAACAGCAATCACCGAGCCGGGTAAAGCATATCCTAATGTCAGTAACCGATGCATCCATTTTTTCCAGGGCTTTGGCATGATCCGTTGAAAATTACTAATCATCAGTGCTAAAACAATAATGGTAATCGTCGGATAAAAGGCCATGATGATGGTTGAATATAATCCATCCCAAAAGTGACGGAGATAAACTTCTTGTGGTACGTTGGGTAACCACCAAAGTAACTGGAATAGTGGAATAACCAAAGCAAAAAATAATGTAATGATTGCAACGCTATAAAATAACCATGCCGTTGAGTTAGGTAAAGTCTTCTTCATCAAAGGTTTAATTTGCGTTGTAGAGTAACTATATTTAAATGATTTTCTTAAACTTGCTTCAATCCAAAGAATGACAACGATAAAGGCAATGAGTTGAATCGAAAACCTTACTGCCGTATTTAAGTCATTCCCATTAAACCAAGCTTGAAAGATGGTCGTGGCATAAACTCTTAAACCAAAATAATGAACGAGTCCGTAATCATTTAATACTTCCATTGTTACCAATACCATCGCTCCAATCAAAGCGGGTCTTAATAAGGGGAAAATAATCTTCCAAAACATTGTCATCGTATTGGCACCTAAACTTTGGGCAGATGCATACATCGTTTGAGGTTGCTTACTTAAAAAAGATCGGATTGCCAGGTAGATATAAGGGTACAAGGTTAAAGAAAAAAGGATGATAGCACCAGGTAAATTGGTAATCACAAAATAAGGTTGATACCAAGCTCCACTCAATAAATCGACATATATGTAGCCCAATAAATAGGTGGGAATCGCAAGGGGTACCACCAGCAAAATATCCCATAGTCTAGCAAAAGGAATGCGATAAAAACTCATCCAATAGGCCAAAGACACCCCAATCACAGAGCTTAGTAATAAGGTTCCAACGACTAAGATAACACTTTGAATAAGGACATCAGGAAACCAATATGTTTGCATCCAGTACCACATTGGACCTGTCTGGGCAAATAGCGGGGGAACAAATTGAAATAAAAATAAGCAGACAAATAATAAAGCAATGGTTGTGATGAATGAAAAGGGATTCAATCGCAGCAATTTCATTACTGCCATCCTGCTTCTAACATCAATTGAAACGCCCGTTCACTCCTTAAAGATAAACTGGATAAAGGAATATCTTGTTCGATAAATGAGCCCCACGAAGCGAGTAAGGGATGGGGGCTGACATTGAATCGAGCAGGGTATTCGAAATTTGCATCGGCAAAGATTCTTTGTGATTCAATTGATAACATGAATTCAACTAAGCGTTTCGCGTTTGCAACACGTTGACTATATCTTGTTAGACCCATGCCTGAAACATTGATATGGGTTCCATAAGTTTCTTGATTGGGGAAGAAAACCTCTAATGCCGATGCTACTTCCACTTCTGTAGGATCCTCTGAGTACAACATTTTTCCAAAATAATATGAATTCATAATCGCTACTTCTGCAATGCCGTTATATACAGCCTTTGCTTGATCACGATCATTTCCAACGGGATTCTTGCTATTGGAGAGCGGATCTCTGATAGCAAAGTTATCGACGAATTCGATCAACCAATTAAGCGTGTTCGTTTCACCTATTTCTTCTATCATCGCTGCCACCATGGATTGGTTATAGACATGACTTGAACTTCTCACCGCGATTTTTTCAAACCATTCCGGTTGCGCCAAAGCTTCATAAGTCGTAAGAGAGGATAGATCCGTTACATCAGGATTAAATACGAGTATTCTTGCACGTTTTGTCAAGGCAATCCACTGTTGATCATCGTCTTGTAGATAACTTGGCACTAAATCCAAAAAGGAGGCGTCGCCGAAAGACTGTAGTAAACCTTTTGACTTAGCACGACCTAATCGACCAGCATCGGTTAAGAAAACCAAATCTGCGGATGTTGCTTGACCTTCGGTTTCTAATCTAGTGAGCAAAGGATCAGCATCCAATTTAACCACATTCACTTGGATACCTGTTTCTAATTTAAAAGCATCGTAAAGGCCTTGATCTACTTCATAATGACGATCTGTATAAAGATTGACTATGGCAACAGGACTTTGACATCCTGTTAATATCGTGAGGATAAAGGGCACGATCCCTAGATAATTCGACTTCATCATCTATCTCCACGAAACCATGATGGTTTCTAATAAAAAAATTATAACAAATATGATTAAAAGATTCCTTCTTGTTCAGCCCAATCGATAAATTCATCATAAGGCATTCGTTTATCATATACCTTGTCTTCGGTTATATAGATTATTCGATTGGCAACCGTTGCAAGAAGCTCGTGATCATGACTGGTGAATAAGATCACACCTTTATAATTCATCATCCCTTTGTTGAGCGCAGTTATCGCTTCTAAATCTAGATGGTTTGTAGGTTCATCCATTAATAAAACATTTCCAGCAGTTAACATCATCCGTGCAAACATACATCTCACTTTTTCACCACCCGATAAAACCGTAACGGGTTTTAGTGCTTCTTCTCCGGAAAATAGCATCCGTCCTAACCAACCTCTTAAATAGGATTCTGTTTGATCTTTAGAATAAGGTCTTAGCCAATCGACAAGATGCATTCGTTCCTTAAAAAATTCACTATTGTCTTGTGGAAGATAAGTTGGCGTGACGGTGATGCCCCATTTAAATGAGCCATCATCTTGGGTTTTGGTTCCAAGCAAAATCTCAAATAAGGTTGTGATACGTTGCGAACTGTCGGATAAAATTGCGATCTTTTCTCCACGATGAATCGATAAGGATAAAGAAGGAATTAATCCTTTTTTCTTAAAACCTTGGAAACTTAAGACATCCTGTCCTAAATCCTTTTCAAATTTAAAATCAATAAATGGATAACGTCTTGAAGAAGGTTTTAAATCCTCTAAAGTGATTTTTTCTAATTCTTTTTTTCGAGAAGTCGCTTGTTTACTCTTACTAGCATTAGCAGAAAATCGAGCGATAAATTCTTGAAGTTCTTTCATGCGATTTTCTTTCTTCGCATTTTCATCTTTCGATTGTTTTAACACCAATTGACTCGATTCATACCAAAAGTCATAATTACCAACAAACATACTAATCTTTCCGTAATCAACGTCTAATATTCGCGTACAGACTTTATTTAAAAAGTGACGATCGTGGGAAACGATAATCACCGTATTTTCAAAATTAAATAAGAAGTTTTCTAACCAATGGGATGCAACGGCATCTAAGTTATTAGTTGGTTCATCCAAAATTAAAATATCTGGATTTCCAAATAATGCCTGGGCTAAAAGTACTTTCACCTTTAATTTACTATCTAAATCTTTCATCAATACATCTTGTTTATTTTCTTTGATGCCAAGAGCATTCAGCAAGCTACGGGCGTTTGCTTCGGGTTCATACCCACCCATTTCAGCCTGTTCACTTTCCATGTCAGCTGCTTTGATGCCATCCTTTTCATCAAAATCCGGTTTTGCGTAAAGAGCGTCGAGTTCTGCTCGAAGAAGTTTTATTTTTGGAAACCCTAACATTACCGTATCGACTGCGGTGTAGGCGTTGAATGCGTTTTGATCTTGTTTTAAGATTGACATCCGTTCTTTTTTATCGCGAAATACATCACCGGCTGTTGGTTCAATTTCCCCTGATAAAATTTTTAAAAACGTCGATTTACCTGCACCATTGGCACCGATAATCCCATAGCAATTTCCTTTTGTAAAAGAAAGCGACACGTCCTTAAATAAAATCCGTCCACCAAATTGTAGTGATACATTTCCAACTTCTAGCATCTCAACGTCCTCCAAGTTTTTCTAAATATTTACCAACATCGTAAGTCAACTTCGCGCTGCCTTTACTAAAGTGAGGTTTTAACTTAAGTTTTTTAGGAAAACCAAAACTTTCACCAGGTCCATTTGGACCAATGAAACTACCATTGATCACAAATGCATTACCGCAGGCGTACGTTAAACTTAACGCGCCGGATTCAGCAGAATGACTGGTGAGTGAAATCAATCCATTAATCAAGAATTGTAACCAACCGGGTAAGTTTCGAACAATATTCGTCGCAGCAATGCCGGGATGCACCAAGACCGCAGAAACATGATCAAGGACTGGAAAATCAAAGAGATTTAAATTCATTTGAAGAACATGATGTAACATCGCAATCGCTAATTTACTATTGGCATACTGTTTCATTCTAGGTAAATGAGGATTGAGTAAACCCTTTAAATTAGCCAGTCTTGCTCGATAAGATGAATAAGAACCTACCAAAACTAATCTTAAATCAGGATTTTTTTGATCAAGAAATCCTAGCAGTTGTCTTAGCAGGTAGTAAACATTAAAAAAGTTTACACCTGTTGTTAAGGGAAAACCTTCCGGTGTTTTTAACTTTGGATTCGGCATAATGATACCGGCATTTAATAAAAGAATATCGACCTTAGGATGATCCGTTTTGATGAGGTTTACAAATTGATCAATCGATTGAAAGGAACTTTGATCAAAGGGAACAATCGTCAATTGTGCTTCGGGTACATCTTTGAGGATATCTTTTTTTGCAATTTCCGCTGTTTTTAGGTTTCGACATGCCATCAAAATATGACCACCACGATAAGCGAGTTGCTTAGCAGCATAAAATCCCAAGCCGCTGTTCGCTCCGGTAATTAAAATCGTCTTTTTAGATAAATCAGCGATGTGTTGGTTTAACCATGCAGTATATTTCATAGGTGATACCGCAAAATTTTACCACATTTGAGTCAAAAGTTTAATCGTTATCGCTCGTTTCTTCTCTAGATTCAGGTATGGTTATTTTAATCTTTTCTACCGTGAATTTTTCTACTTCTAAAACTTCGATTTGAAAATCTTGAATCATAAAGTTATCGCCTACCCTTGCAAATTTACCCAAGTGAGATAAAACCCACCCACTAACGGTTGCATAATCCGACGTCTCAACATAAGGTAGGTTGAGCTCTTTATATAAAATTTCGATATTTAAGTTACCTTCAACAAGATAAACTTGATCACTTTGTTTGATGATTGGTGGTAAAATATCATCGGTTTCATCCCAAATTTCTCCAACAATTTCCTCAACAATATCTTCTAAAGTAATCAATCCTTCTGTTCCACCGTGCTCATCAATCACAATCGCCATTTGTTGTTTTTGTTCTTTGAATAAACCAAGGATCTTGCTTAAAGGTTGATTGCGTGGAACGAATAATGGTGAGAGTAAAATTGAAGGTAATTCAACGGGTAATTGATTTAAAAAGCGTTTATAAAGTTTTTTGGTTGGTAAAATTCCAACAATTTTATCCAAAGTTTGGTCATATACAGGTATGCGTGAGTATCCAAATAAATCAGGATTAAGGAGTAAGTTTTGACTATCATCCTCGATATTAAAAGCAAACATGTCAACACGTGGGGTCATGACTTCGTAAGCCTTTTTATCGGAGAAAGTAAGAGCAGATCGAATGAGGTTACCTTTCTTTTCATCGATCATACCTTTTTCTTCAATCGTGTCGACCATGGTCTCTAATTCTTCATCATTATATTTACTACGATTTTCTTTTCGTTTTTGAACAAAAAGCATGCGCACTGGAAAGACGATAATACTGACTAGCCAAACAAACGGGGTAAAGATAATCCTTAGCACCAAGACTGGATAAACAAACCATAAACTCAATTGCAGGGCATAAACCTTGCCTAAGGTTTTAGGAATGAGTTCACCAAAAACTACGATGATAAAAAATATGACAAGTGCCGATAAGGAGGCAGCTAAACCAGGGTTTGGTAATAATGGAGCTATGTATTGAATTGATAGTAAAGCTGTTACGGAAGAGTTAAATATATTGACAACCCCGTTACCAAATAACAGAGCAGACGAATACTGATCATAGTGTTCTGCAATGGCTAATACCTTTTTCGCATGGTGATTGCCTTGGTCAATCAACCCTTTTAACTTAACATGATTAACAGCCGTAAATGCCATTTCCGAAGCTGAAAAAAAAGCCGAAAATATCAAGGCAATCATCATCGAAATCAATAATTGCCACGGACTAACCACGGATAACTCCTGTATGCTTCACAAGTTCTTCCATCTGACCAACAATCTCTTCTAAAACATCTTCCATCGTCACCATTCCAATCACTTGTCCTTGTTGATCTTTGACAATTGCTACATGGGTTCGATATTTCTTATAACCTTCAAACAATTCATCAATCGTGACTTTACTGGAGACGAAGTATGGCTTTTTAATTAAGATTGCTGGATCAATTTGTCGATGTTTTTGAATGGATTGAAAATAAGTGCGAATAGACAAAACACCAATAATTTGCTGAAGGGATTCACGGTAAATAGGAACGCGTGAAAAAGGCGAAGCAATCAAATTTTCCGCTAAATCAGCTTGATGAAGTAAAGTCTCAGGAATTCCAAATATTTTATCGATAGGTGTCAATACGTCTTTAACAGCAGTATCAGAAAACTCAATCGCCGATTGAATTAACTTTACTTCACTTTCATTCAAGGTGCCTTCTTGGTGTTGTTTTTCAACAATGGATGAAAAATCCTCTTCCGTTATCGTTGTATTGGTGCCCTTCTTTTGGAAGCGTTTCAAAAAGCGATTAAAGTTAAAGAAAATAAAATAAATTGGGTAAAAAAGAATTTTAAAAAACCCAAAAACAAAAGTGACAAATAAAGCTGACTGCAATGGGAGACCCCTACCAATCACTTTTGGGATGGTGTCACAAAAAATATAGAACAATAG
>JBEDEK010000014.1:0-2907 GCA_041175745.1 Bacillota bacterium
ATGGTATGATTTCTGAATTTACCCTCCCATGGCTTGAACTTTTTTCAATTGATACTAACTTAAGTATCTCGATGAAGGATTTAAGACTTGCTTCTAGACTATGGTCAACCATTAATCAAGGACTTGCCACAGAAAAAGGTGCTCAATTTCAATGGGAACTTTCTAATAAAACTTTTCAATCTTCTTTAACCCCTATTTTTATTGATCAACGATTTTATGGCGTTATGGTGACGGCGGCAGACATTACTAAAATAAGTCAATTAGAACAAATTCAAAGTGATTTCCTTGCCGACATATCTCATGAAATCAAAACCCCTTTAGCGGCCATTTTATGTGCCTCTGAAATCCTAAATCAATCGACAAGAAAGCTGACCAACCAAGAAACCAAAGAATTCCAAGAGATGATTGCCAGCGAATCATCACGATTGCAACGATTGATTAACGAACTTACTGATTTATCTAAGATTGGTACGCATGGCTTTCAAACGTTAATTAAGAGTAAATTTTCTATTTTTGAATTATTAAATGAAGTCAAGCAAGTGCATCAATTAGAACTTGAAAAAAAAGAACTCCAATTTAAAGTTAAAGTACCCAAAGACTTAAATATTTTTGTGGACCGAGATAAATTCTTTTTGATTTTTTCGAACCTATTATCCAATGCGATTCGTTATACGGATAAAGGCTTTATTCAAGTGTCAGCTGAGGTTAAAAATCAAAGTCTTATTCTCTATTTTTCCGATACCGGAAGAGGGATTGAACCTAAAAACTTATCCAGAATTTTTGATCGTTTTTATCGAACGGATGCTGCGAGAACACGTGTCAGTGGTGGCTCTGGACTAGGATTGGCGATTACAAGAGCGATTATTCAAGCGCATCAAGGAACGATTGAAGTCAATAGTGATTTAGGTAAAGGCACAACCTTTACGTTAACGATTCCTCATTTAACCTAATCCTTATCAAATCTTTACGATAACTTTATCTTTTTAACAACTTACTCTTTTATATTGTAGGAGTATGTATTCATGAGGAGGTAAATCAATGAACATGCAATTAAAGAAAGGAACCTTGTTTGCGTCGCTTGCAGTTATCTTGGCTGCTTGTGGTACCACGGTTTCATCGTCTAGCGCCTCGAGTCTTTCTACTTCGACAACTTCTGTTGCTCCGGCATTTGAAACTTCACGTAATATTGTTCTCTATACACGCGATACAACTTCAGGAACACGTGCAGGATTTTTTGAAGGTATTGGGTTTTCAGCAGCATCACCAAGTGATTCTGTTTTGACTGACGGCTTTGTTATCCGTGACAATACAGGTCAACTCACCGCCATGGGTGGTGAAGATAAATACGGTATTGGTTACATCTCCACTTCTTCATTAAATAACACAGTCAAAGGTTTAAATTATGCTGGCGTTGCTCCAACCATTCCTAATGTCTTAAACAACACATACGGATTAAAACGTCCATTTATGTGGATGTTAAGAGCACCTTATGATTTTCCGGGCAGTGATGCGGGCACTCAAACTAAGGGTGATGTTGAATTAATTTCCGAAGCATTTGTGGCTTTCTTAAGTACAACGGACGGTTCAGATACCATTACTCGTGCTGGTGCGATTGGTTTCTACACAGGATCTGAAACATGGGATGATGTAAAAGATGAATATCCTGTATGTAATCAAGACAACTCTGCAGTTACGTTGAGACTTGGTGGATCAGATTCGATTCAAAAAGTTGCCGAAGCCCTAACGCTTTCTTTCAAAGCAAAATGTGGTAATTTTGTTCCAGCCCACGAGCACACTGGTTCTTCAGATGGTTATCGCCGAACAAATGGTAGCTCAAAAGATCAAGCTGTTGGTAAAGATATTGGATTTTCATCCAGACCATTCCGTAATTCTGGCGCTGATTTAGAATTAGATGTTCCAGCAGAACAACGTGGTCAATTGGCTTGGGATGCAATTGTGGCAATTGTTCACAAAGATAACCCACTCGTCAACGTTAATGCTGATATCCTCAAGAGAATGTATGAAAAAGCCTCTGCTCAGCCAATTCGGACATGGGCTGAAGCAATTGCGGCCTCTAACGCTCTTTAATTAGTTTAGTAAAAAGGGTGGTATCCTATTGATTACCACCCTTTTATCTTAAAAAAATGACAAAAAAAACAAAACCAATTCTAAAATTTATTTACTCCAATCGCGCACGATGGTTGGTGGATCAAAGTTTTTTTGTGATTTTTTTATTTGCAACACTCCTATCCGCCTCCTTTATCTTTATTGTTGTTGGGGTTATTTTTGAAAGAGGTTTAACACCATTTGTCAGTGACAACTTTGGACTTGGTCCTGTGAACTTATGGTCTTTTTTAACCGGTGATATTTTTTTAACCGGCGATACTTTTTATTCGAGCCAATATGAAATTGGTTATTTAATTGTGGCAACCTTATATAACGCTTTTCTTGCATTATTAATTGCTTTTCCAATTGGGGTTGCCACGGCACTATTTATCGCTAAAATTGCTCCAAAGTGGTTGGCTGAAATTTTAAGAACCATAGTTGAAATTCTGTCATCTATACCATCTATTGTTTTCGGTTTATTTGGAGCTGTTGTAATTCTTGATCAAGTCTACTTATTCACAGATAGTTTGGGTATTCAATCACGTGCCGGGTTGTCGGTCCTTTCCACCATATTATTACTGGCAATGATGATTGTTCCTACGATTACAGCGTTAAGTGAAGTGGCTATTCGGTCAGTGGATACAAGTATTGAACAAGGAGCGCTAGCATTAGGCGCAACTCAAACCCAAAAGAATTTTAAAGTTGTATTAGGCAGTGCAAAATCAGGCATTTTCACAAGTGCTATTTTAGGTGTAGGCAGAGCTTTGGGTGAAGCTACAGCAGTCAGTTTGGTCTCAGGTT
>JBEDEK010000015.1:0-3616 GCA_041175745.1 Bacillota bacterium
GGTATTGCGGTGGACATAAAGTCTTTCGCTGGCAATGGTCGCCTTTAAATCACTAGCCAATAACATAGAGGCAGTTTGCATCAAATGCCGAGGTACTTGAGAAAATTCTTCAGCAATATAAGGCGTAAGGGCTTGATTACCATCAAAAATCAATTGCAGCATCAAATCACCGAGACTATCAACTTTACCTGGATTTTTTTTAATTGCTAATCGAGAAGCGTATTCCCCTAAAGCATGCAAGCGGTAAGATTTTAGTAAATGGAATTTTAAATTGTATTCTTGTTGGTAAGTATCTAGGAATGTTTGAAGATTTGTTCGACTATCTTGCTTTGTAAAAAAAGCAGTTTGATCTTTATGTAATCGATGCCAGGTAATCGATTGACCTAACACATCTTTGATGATCCTACGAAAAGGGTCATCTGTAAACGGAGATTGGCAAATCAAGTAATAGCAAATATCTGTTTTCATTCAACTTCAAAAAGGTAGGTTTCAAATGGCCTTAAAACAATATTTAATCCACGTTTTTCAATGGTTGGATAATTATGTAACATCACAGCATTAATGACGCGATGGACCTTAAATTCAACTTCGTAAGATCTAAAATTACTCACAACCATAAGGGAAGGTCTACCTTCGTGAATATAGGCAAAAACATCTGGATTTAAGGAATCGATCAAACTCAAAGGTCCTGCTAATACGGTCTCCATGACTTTCGGTGTTTTTCGTAAAGCAATCGCCTTACGATAAAAATTAAAAATCGATTTTGGATCTGATTTTTGCTTTGCTAAATTGACTTCTCGATAGTTTCCGTTGACTTGAATGGAGGGTTCAATAGTGGAAAAACCTGCAAAGGCTTCATCACTCCATTGATATGGCGTTCTAGCATTCACTCTTGAAGTTCGTCTTAAAAAGCGAAGGATGCTAGCTTCATCCATTCGATCTGCCGCTTGTTTTGCATATTGGATAGCGGAAACATCTTTAAACTGGGTTAACTTTTCATAGTCGACATTGCTCATACCGATTTCTTCACCGTTATAAATAAACGGTGTGCCATATAAAAACAATAGAGTGGTTGCCAGCATGGTTGCAGATTCTCTTCGGTACCGTATGGAACCGTATTGGGAAAGAACGCGAGGATGATCATGATTTAGCCAATATATAGGCAATGAGGCTTGAGGTGAAACGCTTTGATACCACTTCATAAAATTTTGTTTTAATTGAACCACGTTTGTCGTAATTTCATGGTCAGCTTTTTGATCGGAACCAAACGCACCATTTTCCCAACAAGTATCAAAGTTAAATACCATGTTTAAGAATCCGGTTTGAGGATGGATGTATCGTAATGACATCTCGGGGGTTACACCACCCCCAACTTCACCAATTGTCAATGCTTCGGGATATTTCATTAATACTTCGGTTTTAAATTCTTTTAAGTAGTCAAAGACTCTTGGTAATGAAGAAAATTTAGTCGCATCAAGAACCAATCCATCTGCATCAACGGGTAAAGTAGAATTGGTGAACGTTAAATCCTTAGCTAAATGAGCCAAGGCATCAAGTCTAAAACCATCGACCCCAAGATCTAGCCAAAATTTAGCCACATCGTACATATCTTGTCGCATCGATTTATTTTCCCAATTTAGATCAGGCATTTTCTTTGAAAAAATTTTTAAGTAATATTGCTTAACAGTGTCATCATAATGCCAAGCACTATCGGAAAAATAACCACGCCAATTGGTTGGCGGTAATATCTTTCCTTCTTCTGTTTTTTTAGGATCCTTCCAAATGTAATATTGATGGTATTTAGAATATTGATTTTTTCTTGCTTCCATAAACCATCGATGTTCGTCACTGGTATGGTTCAAGACTAAGTCAATGATGATGCGAATACCAATACTATGTGCCTCTTTTAGTAAAGCTTGAAAATCCTCTAACGTACCAAACATAGGGTCGACCTGTAAATAGTCTTTAACGTCATATCCATAGTCATCCATGGGTGATGCAAAAAAAGGACAAATCCAAAGAAGGTTTACACCTAATTGATGGAGATGGGGTAATTTCAAACGGATACCATTAATGTCGCCGATTCCATCATGATTACTATCATAAAAAGATCGTGGATAAATTTGATAACCGATTGCCTCTTGCCACCATGGCCTAGATTTATTCAAAGAAGGTTTCTCCTTTTTGAGCATCTGTAATCATTTTTATCAAATCATGACGTTCAATTTTAAAGGAGATTTGTTTAGGTAATTGGTTGATGGGAAAGAATTTTACATCGAGTATTTCATGACCAAAAGGCTTAAGTGGTGCGTTTAAAGTGCCCTTAAAAACTAAGACATATTGGCTTTGTGCTTGGCCATGATGCTCAAAATCAAAATGATAAACACCTGTTAGTTGATTTACTTTTACATCTGCTCCAGCTTCTTGCATACATTCCTTTCGAATTGCTTCAACTGGACTTTCGAATAAATCTGCCCACCCACCAGGTAAGGTATATCCTTTGTCTACTTTCTCTTTTACCAATAAAACTTCTTGCTGTAGATTAAAGATGATCATTCTCACAGAAACATTAGGAGTAGGATATAAATCGCGTTCAAAATACTGTGGTCTATTAAAATTTAATTTAGTAAAACTTTTTAACATTTTACTGGATAGATCACTTAATTCCTGATAGTTTTCTAAGGCGTAAGCGTCCTTAGAATACGTTAATCCAATCTTACTTATGGAATGAACCTTCATAATAAACTCATAAAAGGCAAGGTTTTTTTTCGATTTCATTGCCTTTATTTTACTCTAAAATTTACAAGAATTAACTATATAAAAATTATAAAAAATGATATTGTTATTTTAAAGGAGGAAACGCTATGATTTTTACATCAATTGATTTCCAATTAGTTGGCATTATTTTATGGGTCGTGGTGTTTTTTGTTTCTGTAATTATTGAATCATTAGAACCCCAACTTGTTTCACTCTGGTTTGCCGGAGGAGCCTTAATTTCATTACTTTTTGCAACATTATTCCAAGTTGGTATTGTTTGGCAAATACTCATTTTTACTGTCACCAGTGTTGTGCTAATACTATTAACAAGACCATTTGTAAAAAAGGTAACAAATCGTCCTACAATTCCTACCAATGCGGATGCATTGATTGGCCAAGATATTTTAGTTGAAAAAGGTTTTGGTCCTAAATTATCCGGTATGGGCATGCATGGGGATATCCGATGGAAACTAATAAGTGATCAAGATGCGACCTTTAAAGCTGGGGAATATGCAACAATAAAATCGATAAACGGTAACAAATTATCCGTTATCAAAAAGAAAGAAGGTAAATAGTATGACTTTATTCTCATCTGCAGCAGGCGTTGGATTATTCTTCTTAGGTATTATCTTTTTTGTTTTACTTATTATCTTAATTCGCTCGATTGTCATTGTTTCACAAGGAACCACTGTTCTGGTTCAACGCTTAGGTAAATATCACAAGACTTTAGTTGCAGGTATTCACCTCATTGTTCCGGTGATTGATTCTAAAGTTGCGACAATTTCCTTAAAGGAAAGAGTTTATGACTTTCCGCCGCAACCTGTCATCACCAAAGATAACGTGACGATGCAAATTGATA
>JBEDEK010000016.1:0-3593 GCA_041175745.1 Bacillota bacterium
TTATTAAAGAGTTACTGAAAGAGAATCGAATGACTCAAGATGATTTAGCCAATGAATTGCATATTACCAAAGCAGCTGTTTCGCAGAATTTGAATGGAAGAAACTCATTTGATATTGAAAATCTAATCAAAATTGCCAAACTTTTTAAAATCAGTTTAGATGATTTAATTGCCACCCGCAGACCAAAAGATCAGCCCGATACTGACTCCGAATATATCAGAATGATGAAAAGGGGCTTTGATGATTTTAAACATCACAATCCTCAAAATTTAAATATTGGTTTGCCTGATGTGTATGGAAAATTATTTATTGAGTATCTCATGGAAAACGCGATGCATGAATGGGTACAATACATCATTGAGCACAAAATTGTTTATGCCGATGTAAATCATCAACAGTATTCACCTCTCTCCCAAAAGATTATTCTTTACTTGCTAAAAAACAACCTTCAATCACCAGCGATTGTTATCGAATCACTAGCAAATAAATTCGGTCAATTTAGCTTTGATAAGATCCATGATCGTGAAGAATTCATGTTTCTCATCAGTCAGCATCAAGATTACAAACTTTTTGAAGAGTTAATCATCAAAAAAGTTCAATATCAAACCACCAAACATATCTTATTCATCAATTTTAATATCACCGAATCAAATCCGATTTATCATCGAAAAGTTCTCATTGAGGATACAATACGCCTTAAACTTTTTGATTTATGGAAAATCATCGTCGATTTGGTTTTAAAACCTCAATCATTTATAGCAAACGAACGTTTTTTTTTAATGCTCGCTAATGCCAATTTCCTAGAAGGTTTAAATTACTTTATTCAAACGATTCCCACGGCAAATCGCCTTGAAGCATTTCGCTCTGATCCGGTTTTAAAAGCGATGGAATTTATGATGAAATCTCAACAAGTTAATTTGATTATGCTTTCAATAAAGAAGCAGTTTATATATGATGTAAACGACTTAATCATCTTAGCAATTCAACATCAAACTCTTAATCTAGCTGAAGAGATCTTTCAAACCTATCCTCAGGAATTAAATGCGAGAAAGATTGCGAGGGTCTTATCGACGTCTTTGAATTTTGTTTTACTTGAAAAATATCCTTTAATTTTTACCCCGGATGTTTTAAGTTATACCCTTGATCACATATCCTTAACGGATGCAAAGGCTGATGTGCTCAGTGGTTTGATTAAAATTGGGGCAACCTTTCATCAAAAGTACACAAATCAAGATACAGCAGAAAAAATCAATCGATTGTTAACGAAAACAAAGAAAGGAAAAAATTAGAATGAGTATCGATATCAATTTAATCGTCTTAGTGCTCACCATCCTTATTGCTTTATTACTTCTCGCCCTCACCATTCGTTTTCAATTAATTGAAAAATACTTTGCCCCACTCAAATTTAGAATTACGAATCAAATGGTGATTGATCCCAATTTAAATCAAGAGTTTTTAAAGGTAGTGATTTACAACGCGACTTTAAACGATGCAAGAGTGACCTCGTTTGGGTATTTATATCGGCAAAAAAACATTGACTACTTTAGAGAATATTTGAATCAGGCTAAATTGGCGAATGTGATTCAAACCATCGTGCCTTCAAGAGATTCCATCACCTTCAAGCTTCCCCTGGAATCTTTAGCAGATATTGTTCAAGATATTAACCAAGGTCAATTTAAGGTTAGGCAAATTAAGGTTTTTGCGATCAGCAGCTTTGGTCAAACGACTATCATTCAATCAAGACTTGTCCAAAGGCACCTAACCAAACTCCTAAAGAAGCGAAAAGTCACTGCTCAAAAGAAACTTAGGGAAATACGCCAAGAAAATCAAAGATTAAAAAGAGAGAAATTTGTAAAACAATTTGCGATTTTAAGGCAAAGAATTGGTTTTTGGTTAAAAAAAGCTTTTGAAAGACTAAAAAAGCTATCAAAAAAGCGTAAACCATAGATTTTTCTTAATTGACTTTAAGGCAATTGATTAGTATTATTTATGTCGGCACTTTATTCAAGCATTTTTAAATTTGTTATTTGTAAAGCTGCAGTGTTAGGAGGATGATGTTATGCAACGTCAAACAACATTAGTTAAACCCGCCAATGTTTCAAACAAATGGTATCTTGTGGATGCTACTGGTTTACCATTAGGTAGATTAGCTTCCAAAGTGGCACTCATTTTAATGGGTAAAACAAAAGCAAATTACACACCTACCGTTGATGGTGGTGATTTTGTCATCATTATTAATGCTGAAAAGGTTTCCTTATCAGGTAATAAAGTTGAAAATAAAAAATATTATAATAACTCTCAATATGTCGGTGGTTTACGTACGCGTACTGCTGGCGTCATGTTAGCCGATTATCCTGAAGAAATGATCGAACGCTCCGTTTGGGGTATGTTACCAAAAGGTAAACTTGGTAAAGTCATGCACGACAAGTTATTTGTTTATCGTGGTCCAAAACACGAACACGAAGCCCAAAAGCCTGAAGTTTTAAAAGTAACTTTATAAGGAGAACCATATGGCAACAAAGAAAAAAGAAATAACCAAGTATTACGGCACAGGAAGACGTAAATCTTCAAAAGCTCGTGTTTACTTAATGGATGGAAAAGGTTTGATTACTGTCAATGGACGTCCCGTTGAGGAATATATGCCTTATGACACTCTTGTGATGGATTTAAAACAACCTTTAGTTATTTCCAATAATGCTGAAAAATTCGATGTTGTTGCTACCGTTACTGGTGGTGGTTTTACCGGTCAAGCTGGTGCGATTCGTTTAGGTATCGCCAGGGCTTTATTAGAATCAGGTTCTGAACGTTCTCCTTTAAAGGTTGCAGGTATGTTAACCCGTAATCCACGTGTTAAAGAACGTAAGAAATACGGTCTTAAAGCTGCACGTCGCGCTCCACAATTTACGAAACGTTAATTTGGTTCCCTCGTTATTCCTCTAGGAATGGCGTTAGGATAGATTCCTAGGATGTAACAACACCCTAGGCGATGGGCCGTTAGCTCAGTTGGTTAGAGCACGCCCCTGATAAGGGCGAGGTCGATAGTTCGAATCTATTACGGCCCACCATCAACGAAAGAAAAACTGTAGTGGAAGCTACAGTTTTATTCTTAAAACCCATGATTAAAACTTTAAAAGACAAAGCGTTCATAAAAAAATTCTTTTCCATAAGTTTACCAGTGATGGTACAAATGCTTGTTTCATTTTTTGTTACGTTTATAGATAATGTCATGGTCGGTGGCATTTCAGATGAAGTTGTAGGTGCAGTATTTGCAGTTAATCAAATATCCTTTTTCTTTTTTGTGATCACCTATGGATTGTTATCAGGTGCAGCCATTTATGTCCAACAATTTTCTGGTGCAAAGGATAATTTTCATTTACAACAATCAGTGAGATATAAAATTTACATTGGTTTGATTTTTTTATTCATTTTTATTCCGGTTATTTTTGCATTGGGTGGGCAAATCATTTCTTATTACACGCGCTCCTCCAGTAATCAAGCAGCGATTATGGTTGAAGCATTACAATACTTACCAATTATTATTTTTTCTTATATTCCATTAATGTTTGCCAATATTTATGGTTCAACCTATAGGG
>JBEDEK010000017.1:0-13606 GCA_041175745.1 Bacillota bacterium
ATTGATTAATCGTCGACGTTGATAATCGTTTTTTGAAAATCGCATGACCAAAAAAGAAGAATGGATCTGGACCTTGAGAACCGAGCCATACTAAAGACTGTTGAGACGTTAAAAATGGAAAGGTTTTTTTGACATCTTCAATGATTTGGTTTGCAAAATATTGATGGGTTAAGATAGAAGGCATAACGATTACGAATCTAAATAGGTAATTGGAATTTTGCGAGCGCTATTAAACAAGAAGCCTCCAACAAAGAACAACACAATCAAAGCAAGAATGCCATAACGCATCGCCCCTGGGAAGTTAGGATCAACAATTTCGGTTGTATCATTGATGATTAAAACAAGTGAACTCACTAGCGCAATAATCGCCGGTCCCATGAAGGCTGCCACTCGTGAAAAGACCGTATATAAACCAAAAAACTCATTTGCTTTTTCTTTGGGAATTATTTTGCCAAAATAAGACCTTGATAGAGATTGAATTGCTCCTTGTGAGGTTGCAACGAGTAATCCTAATATCGTAAACATCATCACATTATTAATAAAGAAACCAAATAAACTGATAAATGCATAAACGCCAATCGTCACCATTAATAGATATTCGGTCTTAAAGCGTTTAGCAAGTTGGGCAAATAACAAAGCAAAACCGAAGGCCGCGACTTGAATCATTAAAAAGATAGGTAACAAAACATCATTTACATTTTCACCGGTCACTTCGGGAATGGCATTGACTGCGAATGGCACCGCTTGAGAAATGATGGTATGAACCCCATCAATATATAAAAAGAAGGCAATTAAAAATAAAAACACTTTGCGATATTTTTTAACTTCTTTAAACGTAGAAAATAATCGAGCAAATGATTGTTTAACAGGATGCTTTTCAGGTTCAATGCCGTGTACTTGTTTGACGTGTTTTAAGAATGGTAAGGAAAAGACAAACCACCATAATGTTGTGACTAAGAAGGTTAATTGTAAATCAATAGGATCAGGCAATAACATGATGGCAGCGATGCCAATAATCAAAGGTATGGTTGATCCACCTAGGTAACCAAAAGCATATGCTGTGGTCGATACATTATCCATCCGTTCATCAGAAGTAACGTCAACAATAAATGAATCGTAAAAAACATTGGTCGCATTATAAGCAAGATAAGCAATTGCAAAGGGAATTAATACAAGCCACCAAGGAAAATAAGGATAAAGCGGAATTAGAACACTACTGAATATTCCAACATAGAAAAATAATTTAAAGAAACGATTTTTTGTGCCGCGATAATCTGACAATGTTCCTAGTATCGGCGAACTGATGGCAATGATAATGGAAATAGTGGAGATGATGACTTGATATAGAATGGATGATTGATCATTGGTTAAACCACCACCACCTTCCGTAGACAAATAAGCATAAAGACCCGGAAAGATAAAGGTAGCAAAGACAACGGTAAATGCTGATTCAGCCCAATCGTAAAAAATATAGGCCCATTCTTTTTTGGTAAATTTGGCAGGACTTTTTTTCTTTGATTTTTCCATACATAACCTCTATTAGTCATTTTACCATTGTTTATCAAATTCCTCGCTTTAGTATTTATATTTAACCCAATCTTAAAGAATGTACAATATCCATATGCTAGAAAACTTATGGTTAACATTTGAGGTCTGGATTCTTTCACTAGGACTTATTGGCGTTTTCATGGTCTTTGTACTTGCAGTCCTCCATCCAACTTTAGAGGGGCCTGCGGCAATTTTGCTGTTAACCATTCTCACTATTTTTCTTAAGAATGTTTGGCTTGCCAGTGCCTTACTTTGGCTTGCGTATACGATTGGATTTAGTTTTTTTTACATCTTGATTCATTGGCTACACAAGAAAACCAATCAAATGGTTGAAAAATATTCCCCTACAAAAAAGGCAATTGAATGGGTCCGTCGCCAACCAACTTGGAAACATATCTTAGTGATTGGTATGCCTTTGGTTTATACCTACCCTTTAAGAATTGCTTTTACCATTCAACATCAAAAGTTCTATCCCTTTTTTTGGCAAACATTTTTACAATATGGAGTTTTAACAGTAGGTAATTTACTAATTTATTTTGGGATTATGCAACTGATCTTCTTCAACTTGCCAATTTGGGTCGTAAGTATTGTATTAGCAATGCTATCGACTGGTATTTACCTTATTCGAACAAAAGTAAAAATTATTTAATTCTTTTTGTGGATTGACGAACGATTAATTGAACTGGGACAGTGGTTAATCCTTTGGATGTATCTTGGTGTTCAATCATTGCCAATAATTTAATTGCTGCTGTTTCGGCAATTCTTTTTTTATCTTGGCGAATGGTGGTTAAGGAGGGCGAAAATAAGCTAGCAAATTGAATATCATCATAACCAGAAACAGATACGTCTTCTGGAACACGATATCCAAGTTCTCTTAACGCCATAATAAGTCCCATCGCAATGTCATCTGAAAATGCAATGATTGCTTGTGGTTTAACCTGCCAACTTTGAATCCATAAAAGCGCTTGTTCAAAATAATGTTTAACACCATATTTATCGGTTGAAAAATAGAATTCTTTAGAGCGATCTGTCTTGAATTGAAGCGTTAATTTTTCAAAGGCTTCTGTGCGTTGTTGGTAGGCTCTTGAAAAAGTTGAGCCAGAATAGGCATAAATCGTACGGAAACCAAGTTGGATAAAATGTTTAAAGATAAGTTCAATACCCTGATGGTCGTCACTAATCACGGTTGCAAGTGAAGGAGCTACCATGTCGACCGAGACACAAGGAATATCAGCGCGAATTAATTCTTGAATGTCGACTGCATTGATATCACCTGTTAAAAGCAGGATGCCATCAACACTTTTATTAAGCGCCCATTGTAAAAAGGTTTGTTCTTGTTCACCAATTTTCTTAGGAATAAAAACAATCTCGTAACCCTTGTCCTCAATATGATTTTTGAAAGCTTGAATTATCGATCCAAAAAAAGGATGTTCAAGACCAAAAGCAGCAATATCAGAAAACACTACACCAATGGTCCAGGTGTGTTCTGCTTTGAGAATGCGCGCAGAATGACTCGCAACATAACCTAAGGCTTTTGCTCTATCAAGGACACGTTTTCTAGTTTCTTCTGAAACGCTTCCCTTATCATTTAAAATTTTACTAACCGTTCCAGGTGATAAAGAAAGATCGGCAGCAAGTTCGTGAATCGTAAGTTTGTGTCTTTTATTTTTCATCAACGATGATGGTGGCAATTGATTTTCCTTCTAGTGAAAATGTTTGCCAAGTTCCCTTTATTTGCATTGAAAAATCTTGTGATGATGGATTGCTATTGAGTAAGACAATGACGTTTTGTTGGTCGGGGCGAACATACGCAACACCTTGCACGCCCTGAGGTAGATTGGTATCTATTGTAATTCGTTGTGAATGAGGTGGAATAAATTTTGAAAAATGCCCAATCGCATAATAAGTGCTATTTTTGATGATCGATTGATTTCGTCGGTCAAATAAAATAGGCGCGTCGCAGTAATTACCAACATGATTGGGTCCGCCTTGTTCATTTAAAACTAAGTTCCAATCGATAAAGCCCTCATTACCTTGTAAAAAATCACCGATAATATTTCTAGCATAACGTTCCCCAGTATCCCAAGAACCAGGACGAGGACCTCCTTCAATACAACCTTCTGTAAACAGTAAATGCTTATCTGGAAATAAAGCTTTGGTTTTTCCTACATTTTCAAATTTTTCTTCGCCGTACCAATGAAAAGCAGTGCCCCAAACGTATTGACTTGCCTTCGCGTCGGCATAGATGGGTGTCACACGTTCAATCATAATGTCGCGATTATGATCCCAAACCAATAACTTGATTTGATCTTTAAAATGTTTTTGCAAGAGCGGTCCTAAATGAAATTTAATGAAATCTCGTTCTTGTTCGGGTGAGTACAAACAAGAATCCCATACTTGTTTTGCAGCTGGTTCATTTTGAACGGTCACACCCCAAGGTTGAATGCCTTCCTTTTGTAGAGCTTGAATAAATTTAATGTAGTAAAGAGCCCAAATCGAGTGAAATTCTGGTTTTAAAATACCGCCATGATTCATTTGTAGATTATCTTTCATCCATCCAGGTGGTGACCACGGTGAAATTAAAATTTTTAAATCTTTTTGTTTTGCCAATACTTTCTTTAACATGGGTAACACATACCAGGATTCTCTAGCGATTGAAAAAGTTGATAAAGTGGTATCACCATAATCAACATAGGTATAGTTACCCAATGCAAAATCACTTGAATTCATATGGATACGAGTAAAGTTGTAATCTAATCCTTCTTTTGAAAAATATAAATTAAGTAAGGTTTGAATCAATGTTTCATCATGGTTTTCTTTAATTGTATAGGCTGCCGATTCTGTTAAAGACCCACCGAAGCCTAAATGGGTTTGAAAGGTTTGTTTGGTATTAAGTTTTAAAATTGACCCGTTAGCGGATGTACTCGTTTTCGTTGCAAGTGGTGACCATCTTGCTCCCGATGCAGCACTATGTATGATTTTCATTCTTGGTAGACCTCAATTTTTTCAACATCCATCACATATGGCATGTCTTTTTCTTCTATCTTACCGCCCCACGTTCCACCCACAGCAATATTAATGATTAAGTAATATGGTTTATCGAAGGGCCAGCTTTCAACCGAATCTCCTGGTTTTTTTTCAAAGGTCACATAATGAACATCATCAATAAAAAAACTAATACCTTCCGGTCGCCAAATCATTTTGTAATCATGAAAACCTTCCATGATGCCTGGAATTTTTTGGAATTTAGTTCGCTGCGTCCGAATAATATGATTGTGTAATTGGGAATGCAAACTAAAATGCATCACTTCGGGATCATGGCCCACCATTTCTAATAAATCTATCTCACCGCATAATGGCCATTTCACATCGCCTATGTCATGACCTAAAAACCAGATTGCGGGCCAAGAGCCTTTGCCATGTGGGAGTTTTGCTCTAGCAATAAAGGTACCGTATTGCCATTCTTTTTTATCTTTGGTGTTCATGCGTATCGATTGGTATCGACATTTTTCTAATGCTGGAGAAACATCAGCGATAATCCTTAAACCTTGATTGGTTATTTTCAAATTTTTTGGAGAATCAATATAACATTGTCGTTCATCATTAAACCATTTTTCACCAACTTCAAGATTCCAGACATCCCGATTTAACGTGCGAAATGTTTCTTTGAATACAAGTTTACGGTGTGGTTTTAACATACATTTAACCTCCGAAGGTAAAAGTAATCGCATCAGATAGGGGAGATGTTCGACCGACAAAATCGACCGCCTCAACTTGAACTTGATAATCGCGTGCTTCTAATCCGACAAAAGTAAACTGATTGATTTTTGCTTGACGGTATTTGACACCATCTAAATAAATTTCGTAATGACTAACCCAAGTATCATCCGTGGGTCGGTTCCAATGAATTGTATTAACAAGTTGCGAAGTGGCAAGTGCGGTCGGCTTTTCGGGGTTAGTAAGATCATATCGTGCATAATCCCATTCATATAAGCGAAGGTAGTCTAATTCAAAGACGGTAGGAAAAGCAAGTGGGTCAATGCCTTGTACCCCACCCCAACTGCCACCGACCGCTACATTAATAATGAAATAAAATTCTTCTTGAAAAGGGAAGACGTCATCATGCGGTACATCCTGGTTAAATTGAGGGACATATCGGTAGGTCCCATAAGGATTACCCTCTACAAACATACGAATTTCTCCTGGAAGCCAAATCATTTCGTATTCATAAAATTGATTTTCTGGATCAACTAACACTCTTGAAGCACTCGGATTGTTATTTTTGGTGTGATTAAATTTAGTTGTATGGGTGGCAGAAAATACAGTACCAGGATCATAGCCAACATATTCTAATATGTCGATTTCACCACTGTTTGGCCATTGACCAAATCGATTAAAGAGTGGTAGCATCCAAACCGCCGCCCATGTTCCTCTTCCTGCAGGCATTTTGGCCCGGAAGGTAACACGACCAAATTGAGGATTCACTTTATAACGAGAATTGATACGACCACTTGTATATTGTTTGCCTAAATAATTTTCTCTTTTTGCGGTAATTTTTAAGGTTCCATCACTGACAGAAATATTTTCACTACGATAATATTGGGCTTCTTGGTTACCCCCACCATCGCCGTTCACTTCAACATTCCAATGATCTGTTAAAAGTGCATCACCATTAAATTCATCTGTCCAAGTACAAACCCATTGATTATCAATCGTTTGAACGCCACAACCTTCAACAGCAGTCAATGGTAAGCGTCCATTGGGAACACCAGACGAGGATGAAGGACTTACGCTCGGATTTACGCAAGCAGTTACTGTAAAGATTATAAAAGTGAAAGGCCAAATTTTTTTCATTCTATTCTCCGGTAATCCCTGTTTTATCAATACTTTGTGTAAATAATTTTTGACCAAAGAAATATAGAAGTAGTAAGGGTAGAATGGTGAGCATATTTCCTGCTAATAATATCGCTTCGTTGAGTTCAGCACCAGGCGTACCGGGTGGGAAAATCGTTTCATAGGATGAACGGAAGGCTTGTAACCATAAAGGCAGTGTGACTTTGTCACCGACGTATAAACCGGTGATAAAAGATTCATTCCAATACCAAACAAAACTAAAGAGGAAAACGATCACGAAAGAAGGGATCGCTAAAGGCAGAATAATCGTCCGGAAAATTCTTAATTGACCCGCACCATCGACTTCAGCAGATTCAATAAGAATACCGGGAATGGTTCGATAGAAGGTATAAAAAATTAAGATGTAAATCGCCGCATTGATCCCTTGTCCTGTCATCGCCGGTAAAAGCATCGACCATTCGGTTGAGATGATTTCCAATTCTCTAAAGATCAACATATTTGCGACCATGGTCACTTGTTGAGGAAGGATAAAGGTCGCAAGCATGATCGCAAAGAATAAGCGTTTGAATGGGAAATCAAAACGCGCAAAGCCATATCCAATCAACGCACTGGATAAGGTGGCACTGACACTCACTTTTAATACATAGACGGTAGAATCAATAAACGATTGTGGAAGGCTCAACACCTGGAATGCACGTTCATAATTTTCCCACATTAATAGAGTGGGAATCCACTGGACACCAGGATTAATCAAATCATCAACAGACTTTAAACTATTGATCAACATAAATAACAAAGGATAGAGATAGATATAACTAAAACTAATCAGCAATAGATAAATTACGAATTTATATAACAATCCATCGGTTAAAGATTTACCAAGCCAAACTTTTTTAATTTTTTGTTGGTTTGTTACGCTGAGAAATGAGGAAAGTTTCATTTTAATTTTCCTCGCTTTTCTCTGGTGATACTGGTAAAGACTAAAATCAAAATAACCATGCATAAAAAATAGACCCAAGCCATTGCCGCAGCATATCCATATCCAAACCAAAAGGCGGAGTCAGGAGCCCCAACTAACATATGGGTTCTGGTTAAGTCCAAAATGCCACCAGGTTCAACAAATAACGACATAGAGACAACAACGTAGACAATGGAAATGCCTGTAAAGGGCATTAATGAAGGCAAAGTAATTTTCCAGAATCGCATCCATGGTGAAGCCCCGTCCATGCTTGCAGCCTCATACAAACTAGGATCAATTTTTTGTAAACCTGCTAAGTAAATTAAAATCGGAATCCCTGCATACCATAGGATTAAAAGCATTGAATTAATGACCGTGGTGAGTGGATCAGCAAGAAACCCTGGCAAGTTATTGACGATATAACTATAGATGCCACTGGCCTGTAAATTGGGTAAGGTAATCGCACTTTGGGCGTTGAGTTCATTGATCACAGGTCCGGTTGAAATAATCACCGGAAGGAAGAAAATCGTTCTCCATAAGCTTTTCGTTTTGATTGGCATGTTAACAAGAACGGCAATGATGATGGAAAAAACAATAATAATAGGGACTGCAACCACCATGCGACCAAGATAATTTGAATATGCTGGAACAAGCGTTTGACTACGGAATATATTAAGGTAATTTGTAAAACCAATAAAGGTCGTTATCACACCTTCTTGCAAGTTATAATACGCCTCATGGAAGCTCAAATAGAATGAATAGCCTAATGGATATAAGGTAAAAATGGAGATGCCAATCAACCATATGAAAATGAAGAGATAACCGTAAAAAGCATGACGACGTTTTCTAGTGATTCGAATGGTGATAAAAGCAAAGAGTTTGACCGTGTTACCAATTTCTCGATAGATAAAATTATGTCGTAAGACGTAAAATACTTTATCTAAAATTGGTTGAACATGATGTTGATATAAACGAATAATGTTTGTGAAAAATTGAACAATCGATTGCCATATTTTATGAAATGGAGAACGACGTTTTGCGTTCATAATATCACCTCATAATCTAAAGCGTTGATTGTGACTCCATCAACGGTCAAGGGAGCAGAACGGTAGTTGACATAGATGGTAACCCCATTATCATATTCAACACGACTAACACCGGTTTGAATCATGGTTCGATGGGTGACCTTGGCTCCTAAGGTTGGATTGAGTGCAGTGGAAACATATGCATATACATCTTGGATATCTTCGCGGAAGTCTTCAAAAGCTGTCGTGAAATATTTATTGCTGTAAGTATAACGTAATTCACTACTTGGTTTTTCGGTTAGTAAGTAACTTGGATTCACGGCAAAATCAACCATTTGAAGTAAACGTTCTTTACCAAGGGCATTGAAATTTAAGTAGGGGGTAAAGGTAGGGATATAGCCTTTTAAAACATAAGGCACAAGCGGTACTAAGTCAGTGAATAAATCAAGTTGACTATTGGTGATAGGCATATTAAGGTAATGATTTAAATAAGGGAACATATAGGCTGAAGGACGATCCATCGCTGAAGCAGTTAAAGAAGCTGCCATCGATGTAACAGTACTGAGTGTTTCACTTCGATTTACTCGTTCATCATCATAATAACTATATAAGGTATTTCCTAAAAATGGGAAGGCAAAACCAGTTGCGCCTAGCTCTTCAATTGCCGTGAGATCATTGGCAAGTTTTTGCGCTGCAATGGATGGATATAAATAGTATTCATCAATCGGTTGATTATCAAGGCGATTAAGGCGATAACTCATTTTAAGTTTAGAGTAATTGCGCGCGATATCACGATTAAATTGAACGCGTGAAGATAATTCACTACTCACTAAATAATCTTGATCTAAATAGAGATATTGACCATCAGCATTCACATCTTCAATCACATCCATTAAACCTTGGCGATTAGGCAGATTAAAATAGTAGGGTTGACGATACGCCAAGCCATCTCCAGACCATCCTTTGAGGACAATCACTTGTTCTTCGATTCCATCTTCCATCATCTGAGTGCGAATATTTTGAACATCATCCATTGATGTCATGGTTAATCGAGAAGTCCCAAAGAAAGTCGGTTCTTGTTCATGAATCAACATAGCGACTTGCATTGGTGTTTGACTTGGTTCATTTGCATTTAGCAATTGACGGGACTCTAAATTGGATTGATAGGATTGTGCCATCCCAACATAATTTGCTTGCTCATCTTTCAATAATTGATAGATACCATGATAGGGTTGCATCACCATTTCATCAGGTAAGACATCTTGGCCGTCGCCAGCACGATTAATAATGTTTCTAAAAATTCTTCGAACATTATAACGATTTGTGATGCGATGATATCTTGTGCTTCTTCCCCAAAAATTCGCGAGTAAAGTTGCGTGCTCAGCACCTTCAACAATCTCGTGATAAAAACCAACTCGGTCGACTTGATGAATCATCCCATAGATTGGCAAAGACAATTCGGCAATCGATGTTCGAAGATAACCCAAATCAGAACCAAAGTAATCGGATTGATAGGTTTTATCAAAACGTTGGTTGGTTCTCACTAATGCGCCAACACCATCAGGGATTACAACATAACCTGGGTATACATCTTCTCGCGCAGCGCCAAAATAAGGGAAAAATTGTAAGCCTAACAATCGATACTGACTATTAGATTCTTGGACCGTACTTGGATCAAATTGCACTGAGAATCCGTTGGATTGTAAGCCAATTTGAATATCAAATTCAAAACCATAATTGGTGATGTTGATCGTGGTCTTAAAACGAGTCGCATTGATATTGGATGTAGTGACTTGAACTCGACTACTTTGATAACTATTCGCTTCTAATAAATAAGGTTTGGTCCAATCAATATTCGTTAAGTCTTGCGAACCATTGGTTTGATAGCTGGCATCTGCGATGGTATAGAGTGATTCAACTTTAATAGCACTACTACTAATATTGTTTGTACGAATTGATTCAATCCATAAACCTGAATTCATGAGGTTTCGGTTTGCAGTGTTATCTTCTCTCGTTTGCGAATAACCTTGGAACTCTGGTCTAGAAGATAACATATAACCAGTGGATTTATCTTCAAGAATTAAAGAATAGGAGTCTTTTTCAAAGTATAAATTCAATTGATTATTTTCAAGCATCAATTCGTAACCAAGGATATCGAGTTGTTCACTGGAATATTGCAGATTAAAATCTTCTTCAAATCGATTGAATACCGATTCATTTTGTTCATCGACTTGGGTATATCTTGAACTACTCAATAATTGATTTTCAATGAAAGCAAAATTATCAACACGCGGTGCCACCAGCAAGGTAGGATCTTCACGCGTGGTGACGACTAATACAGGGATGAAGATCATCGGGATGATGAGGCGTGATATTTTAAACACGGCTGTTCACCTCCTGAATGATATCGGCAATTAATTGGTAAACTTCACCAAGTAAAAAGACAATAATTAATATTAAGGCAAGCAACATAATCGCAGTGAAAATAGTGATGAGTATGTTTTTAAAAGTGGGCTTAATGTCATAGAAATGGATTTCTTTAACCATAATAAACATGTAAATAACGGTAAAGCTTACACCAATGCCGTAAATAAGTTCATAGATGAAACTTTCATTCGCGGTTAAAGCGTGAGACATCACTGTGAGGATTGGGAAGGTAATGATCATCGGCAATAGTGTTAATGCTGATGCTTGAAATACTTCACTTAATTTGCCATCTCCATCTCGAATCGAACAGACTAAGTAATTGCTAATGACCCATAAACCAAAAGGGACAAAGACCCCAATGATTTGTTCCACAATATTGATATCTGATGTGATTAATCCATTGAATAAAAAATTGGTTTCATAAATCCAAATTAAATACGTAGCAAAGAAAGCAATCAAATAAAGTAGAGCACTACGGTTACTAAACGTTTTGTGACGTTTAATATCATCATAACCATCGACAGGTTTGGCAAAAACTTGGAATGGAAAACGTAATTCATTTAACCAAGTTGGTACATTAGCTTTTTGTTTGAAGTTGGAAACTTGCGTTTGTAACCATACAAAGCCAGGGATAAATTTTCTAACTGCATAAAGCATGGCAAGAATGATGAGCAGAATTACAAAGGTGTTTCCATTCGCTAATAGGAATTGATTTCTAACTTCCCAGTAAGCATTAGAATAACCACGAGTATCTCTGGCTAATCGGTAATAAGTTAATGCTGATTCATATTCTTGAAGGGCATAAAAGGCATCACCTAAGCCTTGGTTGGCTAAATCAAAGAGACGATTCATTTTTAAAACATTTTGCCAAGGCACTAATGATTCAGCATATTTGCCATCAAAATATAAATCGATCGCCTCATGAACTAAATCTGCAAAATCAGTAGGGATAAAAATTTGTAAGGCAGCGGTTGCTTCATCTACTGCGTAGATATTATTGCGAGAATCAATCGCAATCCCTTTTGCTCTTTTAAATAATCCTTTTTGACCAATCGCATCTGGACCAGAGAATAAAAATAACACTGAACCATTCGGATCATATTCCACGATATAACCTTCTGAGGTTAAGGTATAAATTGTGTTATAAGGGCCAACCGCAATGTCTTCCACGGTTTCAAATCCCCATACAGATTGGTTGTAAATGACGTTGGCAATATTCAGTTTTAAATAACCATCTTGATCTTTAGTTGAGGTTAAAATTAAACCACTTTGATCAATACTGAGGTTATAGACTGGCTTGGGAATAATTTGGAAAAAATTACGTCTTGTTTCTTCATCGAACAATAAAGAACGAATCGTGTTTTCTAAGGTTGCAGGAATGCGATTACCACCAAAATAACCAAAGAATTCACCATTATTTTTGAATTGGGCAAGACCATTGACGTTGCCTGCCAATAAGACATACACGTTACCGCCACGATCAGTGACAACTTTAGTTGGATCAAAGGGATCACCATCTCCGAAGAATGGTGAGTTGAGCGGTTTTTCATACTCGGTTTGAATAACATATTCGCCTTCTTCATTGACAAATTGATAAGCTTTTTTATTTGCAAAATCCGCAACATAAATCGATCCTGATTCATCGACATGGACACCCGTAGGCTCGTTTAATATTCCTAATCCAATTTCAATAGCCTCATCATTTTGTAAGTTATACTTGATGATGGATTTTCGACCCTTATCGGCAACATAAATGGTGTCTTGGCTATCGACATAAACATCCTGAGGTGAAGATAAGGTAAATTCACCTAGTTGATTTGTTAATGATAATGGTAAATAGGCATCTTGCGTTTGAATAAGTTGTTGACGCGAACTTGCATAAGTATAGGTTTGATATGGCAAACCATTATCTGCAAGCGTTGGTAAAACCGTTCTTTGAGGCATCATTAAGCCTAAGTTTGCAAAAATGAAAAGGTAAAGCCAACGTTTCATATTACTTTAACCCTGAGTGTGCCATAGTCGACATCACCTGACTTTGTAAAATCACAAATAAAACTAAGTTTGGAATAAACATCAGTAGTGAAGCAGCTGCAGCCATCCCTTGACCAGCGACGGTATTGCCAACACCGGACGTTAACGTTTGTAAAAAGAAAGCGAGCGTTCTTAAACTTTCATCATTAATAAATAACGTCGATGTGGAAGTATCATTCCAAATTAATTGAAAGGCAAGAATACCAACGGTGGCTACGGCTGGGGCAATCATCGGCATGATGACTTTGAAGAAAATTTGCATTTCACTCGCACCATCAATCCGTGCTGCTTCAATAAAATCATTGGGAATTTGATCAATAAATTGTTTAATTAAAAACATTGCAACTGGCATCGTAATTAAGGGGAAGATATGGGCAAAGTAGGTGTCAATCATCCCCGATTGGGCAACTACAATATACCGAGGAATTTGCACTGCAATCGGTACAAACATTAAGGAAATGGTATTGATTTCAAATAGTAATTTTTTCCCTCTAAAGTGTAACTTCGCTAAACCATAAGCAGATAAAGCTGTAAAAAGAATCGCCAAACCCACTCCAACACCTGTGATAAAAACGCTATTTAAAACATAGCGAGAAAACGGAACTCCGGAAGTCGATACCAATCTTGCTAACTCAATAAAGTTATCGAGAGTTGGATTCTTAACAAAGAATGCAGGTGGATAAGCGAATAATTCAGACTGAGGTTTAAACGCGTGATTGACGATAAATAAAATCGGTAAAATCATTAAGACTGAAAACGAAAT
>JBEDEK010000018.1:0-2822 GCA_041175745.1 Bacillota bacterium
GCATAATGCAATCCCTTTTAATGATAAATGTGGATCATGAATAACTTTAATATTAAATAAAGGTATCAACCAATTTGCATAGCCTCCTGTAATAATCACGGGAACGTTTTTTAAAGCATGGCCTTTTAAACCTTGTTGGATTAAACCTTCAATCATAAAAATATGACCTAAAATAATACCGCTAGCCAAAGCACTGACTGTATTTTTTCCAAAGACTTCCGTTGGTTTCATCATTTGCATGGTTTTTATCAATGAAGCATTTTGATTTAATGCCTTAAAGGAAGTTAATATACCTGGTGCAATGGATACACCTTCAAAACCATGATCTCGGATGGCCATTACTTTTGTGGCAGTTCCCACATCAATAATGATGGCGTCTTGGTGATAATGTCGATCTGCGGCAATTGCATCCATCAACAAATCTACACCAAGTTCTTCGGGTTTTTGAATACGTAATTTGAAATTAGCAGCACTTAAGCTTGAAAGAAAGCTGGGTTGAATAGTCGTTAACTGGGCGATTGCTTTAACAATTAAATGTCGAAGTTGGGGTTGTACAGAAGCAATCTTAATCGTTTTTATCGCAAATTTCTGAAATACAGGCGCAAGCCAGTTTTGATAGGTTTTAATGGTGGGGATGTTAGGATGATCCACAAAAGAATTCAACACTAATTGGCCCTGATCAAAAACACCTAATTTAACAGAAGTATTACCTAAGTCAATTGCTAGTAACATATACCATTATCCTACTACAAAGTTCATCATTTTACCTTGAATGTAGATAACCTTTTTAATACTTTTGCCTTCGAGATGTTTGATTACATTTTCGTCTTGTTTTGCTAAACGTTCAATTTCCGTTTCGGCAGTTCCAACAGCAAAAGTTAAAGTGGTTCTTAGTTTTCCATTTACAGCGATAGGTAATTCAAACGTTTGTTTTTGTAATTTGGATGGATCAAAGGTTGGCCAAGGATGATAAGCAAGTCGGTCCTCACATTTTAAGATAGACCATAATTCTTCACCGACGTGTGGGGCAACGCAACTCAACATTTGAACAAAACCTTTTAGAAACGGAACGGGTATGGTTTTTGCTTTATAAACTTCATTGATAAAAATCATCATTTGAGAAATGGCGGTATTTAATTGCAGAGATTCAAAATCCTCGGTCACTTTTTTAATAAGGAAATGGTAACTGTAATCCAAAGTTCCATCACTATGATTAACCCAGCGGTCGAGGTATTCTTGTTCACTAAAGAGTCTATAAACGCGATCTAAAAAACGTCTAGAACCTTCAAGTCCTTGGTTAGACCATGGTAAGGCCGCTTCTAAAGGACCCATAAACATTTCATATAATCTCAAAGTGTCAGCGCCGTACTGTTCGATGATATCATCCGGATTAACAACATTGCCCCTTGATTTGGACATTTTTTCGCCATTTTCTCCAAGGATCATCCCTTGATGAAATAACTTTTTGAAGGGTTCTTCAGTATGGACAACGCCAATATCAAATAAAAATTTATGATAAAAACGCGCATATAATAGATGCAAGACAGCATGCTCAGCGCCGCCGATGTATAGATCAACGGGTAACCAATGCTTAAGCAGTTTTTCATCGGCAATCGCTTGATCATTTTTTGGATCTAAGTATCGAATATAATACCAGCAACTTCCTGCCCATTGCGGCATGGTATTGGTCTCTCTGACATAAACTTTTCCATCCATCACTACATCAAGCCAATCAATGGCATTAGCCAAAGGAGATTCACCGGTTCCAGATGGTTTAAATTCCTTTAAGTCCGGTAATAATAATGGTAATTCATTCACTTTCAAAGGGGCAATACTACCATCTTTTTTACTAATCAAAACAGGAATCGGTTCACCCCAGTAACGTTGTCTCGAGAACAACCAATCACGAAGCTTATAGTTGGTTTTAAAACGACCTTTTTTTAAAGAAATAAGTTTTTCGGTCATGACTTTTTTCGCAGGTTCAATAAATAAGCCATTAATTAGAGGCGAATGAATATGTTTACCATCCTCTGTCATTGCAGTATCTTGGATATCACCTTCTAAAACGGAACGAATGGGAAGTTTATATTTTTTGGCAAATTCAAAATCCCTTTGGTCATGAGCCGGAACCGCCATCACTGCACCTGTTCCATAACCATATAGAACATAGTCTGCGGTCCAAATAGGTAAAGCTTCTCCATTGATTGGGTTAACCGCAAAAGCACCGGTGAAGACTCCTGTTTTATCTTTATTTAATTCCGTTCGATCTAAATCAGACTTATTTGAAGCGGCTTGAACATACGCCTCAACTTCATTTTGTTGTGAAGGCGTTGTGATAATCTTGAGCAAAGGATGCTCTGGAGCAAGAACCACATAGGTTGCTCCATACAAGGTATCGGCACGTGTGGTATAAACCGTAAAAGATTCCTTTGATGATTTTACATCAAAAATGATTTCTGTACCGGTAGATTTACCAATCCAGTTTTTTTGCATATCTCGTGTTGAATTCGGCCAATCTAACTGATCTAAACCGGAAAGTAATTTTTCGGCATAAGCTGTGATTTTTAAAACCCACTGACGCATCATTCTTCTTTCAACAGGAAAACCACCGACTTCGGATTTACCATCTACCACTTCTTCATTAGCAAGGACTGTGCCCAATGCAGGACAAAAATTAACAGGTTTTTCATCAATATAAGCGAGACCCTTTTCTAAAAGTTTAATAAAAATCCATTGTGTCCATTTATAGTACTGAGGATCTGTGGTTGAAATTTCTTTTGACCAATCATAACTAAAACCTAGGGCTTTAATTTGCTTCTTAA
>JBEDEK010000019.1:0-5288 GCA_041175745.1 Bacillota bacterium
AGGACAGCACCATCTTTGATCAATTGATTCGTGGAATTATCCGTATTCGCTTGGTGCGGTAGAACATATACATCTTTACCTAAATATAGCGCGTATCCTACGGTAATTAAGGTACCACTTCTTTTTTTAGCTTCGGCGACAAAAACGCCGCGAGCAAGACCGGCAATCAAACGGTTTCGCCATGGAAAGTGATCCTTATTAGGTGGCGTTAAATTGGGATACTCACTTAACAGCAAATGATGTTTTTTCATCGCTTCATATGTTTCTAGATGTTCTTTGGGGTAACACACATCAATGCCAGAACCTAAAATGCCAATGGTTTTTCCTTGTTGAGCAATGACCGTTTGATGGGCTTTAATATCAACACCATAAGCCAAACCAGAAACCACTATCATCCCCTCTTCTATTAAAGATTTTGTAATGCGTTCCGTCATTTCTAGACCATAAGATGATGGATGACGGCTACCAATCACGGCAATGGTTTTCTCTAACATATAAATAAGATTAAGATCCCCATAATAAAACAAGACAAAAGGTGGTTTATATATTTTTTTTAACGATTCTGGGTAGGTTTCATCAATAATTGTAATCACCGAACTCTTGATCGATTGCAATTGAGATTGAACCAAAGCCTCATCGACTAATTCTTTTTCTTTGATCGCCTGATAAATCGCATTCCAATCACCCGCATATTTAATTGCGAGATAAATAATGATCTCCCGTCCTTTTAACATACCTTGCCCTCTATCTACCAATAGAGGAAAAAAACGAAAGTTAACTAAAGAATTGATATTGTTGAATTCAATAACTTTTTAACGGGGCCAAAAGTCGGTCGATGTATACCTTTAATCGGTCCATACTTTTTTAATAATGACAAGTGTAATGGGGTAGGGTAACCCTTATGAGCTGCAAACTGGAAATGGGGATATTGCTTATCTAATGTTTCCATAAATTGATCACGGGTAACTTTGGCAAGAATACTACTCGCTGCAATGGTTTGGGATAGTGCATCACCATGAATTAATGGAAAAACAGGCACCTTTTGTTTTGGTAGTTTCATCGCGTCTGAAAGCACCACATCATATGGGACCTTTAACTTTTCTAAACTTAACTGCATAGCTAATCGAGAGGCCTCCAAAATATTGATTTTGGTAATGGTATCGACATGAATGATGGTGATAGCAAAACGAATGGCTTTTGATTGAATCACAGAAAACAAATGCTTTCGGGTCGCTTCTCTTGTTTTCTTTGAATCATCAATCTGAGGATCATCAAAATCCTTAGGTAGGATAACGGCGGCAGCGACCACAGGTCCGGCAATCGGACCTCGACCCGCCTCATCGCATCCAGCAATGACTTTAAATCCTTGTTGGTAATATGTTAAATCAATATTAACTTTCATCTTGAAAGCATCGGCAAAGAAATAGAACCGAGTTCACCATCTTGGAATGCCTTAATAAAGGATTCATAGACCCTTGGTAAATCAACTTCTGTTTGTTTTTTCCAACCACGTTTCATACCCCACTGATTAAAAAATTCTTGTCGCGTGAAGGTATTGGTACCATGTAAATTCTGTAAAGCTTTGAGATATTGTTTTTCCATCCAATCAAATAAATGATGCGCGAGTAATTCTTGAGGAAGTTGTTTGAGAGGCATCGAACCAATTAACGCAAGTTGAAAGGATACATCTTTCATTTCGAATTTGGGTGGGAGAATGCCAGGAGTATCAAGTAACATAAACCATGCATCTAATTTAATCCATTGCTGACCGCGAGTCGAACCGGGTCTATTTTCAGTCGCGACGCGATGTTGCTTCGCAAGTAAATTAATGAGACTCGATTTACCAACATTCGGAACACCAAGAATCATCGACTTTAAGGGTTGCCTTTTGAAACCTTTTTTTTCTTGTTTTTGCCAGAGAGGTTCACCAATCGTCATCATTGCTTTTAAAATATTCGATCTGGAAACTGCATTTTTACCTTCACTCAATACAAAGGTATGGTTTTGATCGGACAATCTTTTCACCACCATCTTCGTTATGTTGGTATCAGCAAGATCAGTTTTGGTAATCACAAAAACCTTGGGTTTGTTCGTTGTGAACGGTAGATACATACAAGCTTCAATCGCTCGAGCATCGACGGCAACAATGACAATATCAATCCATCTCAATTTTTCATCAATCGCTTGTATCGCCTTGTTCATATGACCAGGATACCAATGGGTTTGTTTTTGGTTCATGCATAAATCCTTGGCCAAAAATATTGCCGGGTGCCACATGTATCTGGATCATCATTTGCACTGGAATTGGTTTGACCCTGACACATGCCTTCAATCGCAAATAATTTACCAATCAATTGATCTTTTTCGATTGGCCCAAACACTCTTGAGTCTGTTGAAAATCCGCGATTATCTCCCATGACAAAATAACTATTCTCATCCAAGGTTAAAGGAATACAACCCATGGCATTGATATTCGTACAAGTTCGTTCTTGATAACCGGTTTCTGGTAAAAAATCTTGTTGAACTAGAATGCCGTTCACCATTAAACTACCATCCGTCTCCAAGGCAATTGTTTCCCCTGGTAATCCGATTAAACGTTTGATGAGGTAACGATCAACCGTAGGATTTTGTTGGACAATCACGATATCAAATCGTTGTAAATTATTGATTGACTGTGGATTTTGATCCATCACACCAAATTCTTGATTTACCAAGGTTGGTTCCATGGAACTACCAACAATTTTAATTGGGGTAAAATAAAAATTATGGAAGATCACCAATCCACCAACTAATATCAAAACAATAAAAAGTAATTGCGAAGTAATCGATATGACTTTTTTTAGCCAAGTCGGAAGGTATTTCATCCTTACTATTATAATCACTTCTATTGCCGACAACAAAAAAGATTCCCGAAGGAATCTATCTTGTCACAATCAGTTAATGTTTTGATTTTATTCCAGAATTTCTTTGATTCTAGCGGCTTTACCAGAAAGTTTAGAAAGATAGGTGAGTTTATTACGGCGAACTTTACCACTCTTTAGCACTTCAATACTGGCAACGGTTGGGGCATGGACTGGGAAGATACGGTGAACACCGATTCCACCAGAGACCTTTCGAACTTTAAAGCTTTCATTGATGCCACTACCCTTGCGAGCGATGACGATACCTTCAAAAGCTTGTAAACGTTCTTTACCACTTTCAATGATGCGCACCATCACGCGGACAGTGTCACCTGATTTGAAACTTGGAACATCTTTTTTGAGCTGCTCGGCATTAATCTGATCGACGAGTTTTTGATTCATGATCGATTGCCTCCTTCATAATGTTTGTCAAAGTGTTCTTGTGGATTGTGACCATAGCGGACCACTTCTAGCGCTAAGCGCTTAAACATATTATCAAATCCTTTATCAAGTTGCAACGATTCTTATTACATCCTGTAAAGTAAAATAACTTGACAGCAATTATCAAATGATTTACATTGAAGAAGTCATGAAAAGGAGAACTTTATGGCTGTTAAAATTCGCTTAGCTCGAACTGGACGTCACGCTGATCCTTCCTACCGTATTGTTGCTGCAGACTCACGTTATTCACGTGATGGTCGTTATGTAGAACAAATTGGTTTTTATAATCCTCAAAAACCAGCAACTGAAGCTACCATTGATGAAGCCATCGCCTTAAAATGGTTAGGTTTAGGGGCTCAAGTTTCAGACACCGTGAGAACCTTATTCAAACATAAAGGGATTATTGCTAAATTTACAGCGACCAAAAAAGGTAAATAAGTATGGATTACGTAGCAATCATTCACGCATTCGTTGATGATTTCGTCGAAAATAAAGACGCAATTTTAATTCGTGAATTAAAAAATGATAATCCTTATGATTTAACCTTATTAGTGGTTGCAGAACCTGAGGATACCTCACGTTTGATTGGTCGTAAAGGTATTATCGCTAACGCATTAAGAGAGGTCCTCTCGATTGCCGGTAAGATAGATAATCGACGCGTGCATCTCAAATTCGAAACATTCGAAAAGACCACAACCGAGGAATAATGTTCCTCGGTTTTTTTCTATGGAAACCCCATTATTAACCATTGGTAGAATTATCAACACAAGAGGATTACAAGGTGAATTAAAAATCGCCTCGTTAACGGATTTTCCCTTGTTAAGATATCGCAAGGGTAAAACGGTTTATTTAGAAAAAGACGGCCAATATATGCCCCTTGTTGTCAAAGAAGCACATCACCAACCTGGTTTTGATTTTGTTCAATTCCAAGGCTTTACCGATATCAATCTTGTTAAAGGATGGATGAATCTTTATCTTTATGCCCCAAAAGAAGATTTGCGGTTAAAGCATGGCAATTATTTTTATGAAGATCTTGTGGGTAGCCAAGTGATGAATGAAGCAAATCAACAACCATTTGGAACTGTACTTGCCGTAGAAAGAATTGCCAATCGTGTTAATTTACGAATCAAAAAAATAGATGCAACTATAATCTTAATTCCCTTTCTTGATGTATTTATTCGCGAAGTAAATATCGATAAAAAAACAATTCTTGTTCGTTTGATTGAGGGCATGTAATGAAATTTCACGTCTTAACTTTATTTCCAGAGATGTTTCAAGGGATGATGCAAACCTCAATCATTAAACGGGCAATTGGTGAAGGAAAAGCAACGATCCAATTGATTCAATTTCGTGATTTTACCAAAGATCCTTATCGTCGAGTCGACACCCCCCCTATTGGTGGTGGTGCTGGCCTTGTGCTTAAATATCAACCGATTGCAGATGCATTAAAGTCCATTTCAAATCCAGGAAGAAAAATTTTATTAACCCCTCGTGGTAAAACATTTACGCAAGCGGATGCAATGCGCTTGAAACAATATGAATCTTTAACATTCATCTGTGGTCACTATGAAGGATTTGATGAAAGAATCCATAGGCAGGTAGATGAATCTATTTCTTTAGGAGATTTTGTGATGACAGGTGGTGAAATTGCCGCAATGGCAATTTTAGATGCTGTCATTCGTTTACTACCAGGTGTGATTGAAGCAGACTCCTTATCTGAAGAATCCTTCACCCATGGTTTACTCGAGTATCCTCAATTTACCGAACCGAGGGCTATCGGTGATCAATTGGTTCCTGAGATTTTATATTCAGGCAACCATGATGCAATTCGAAAATGGCGTTTAAAAGAATCGTTACGTTTAACCAAGTTACATCGCCCCGATCTTTTTCAGCAGTTAGTGTTAACAAAAGAAATGAAAAGTCTTATCAAAGAACTAGAAGAAAATC
>JBEDEK010000020.1:0-4175 GCA_041175745.1 Bacillota bacterium
AACCAGCGATTTTAATTTTGGATGATTCTGTCTCAGCAGTCGACACTAAAACCGAAGAAGCAATTATTAACAATCTTCGCACGATTCGCAAAGGGCAAACGACGATCATGGTGGCTCATCGGATTTCAACGGTGAAAAAATTAGATAAGATTATTTTGCTCGATCAAGGTCAATTGGTTGGCATTGGTTCTCATGAAACTTTACTGAAAACCACACCACTTTATCAAGAGATGGTGAGATTGCAAACTTTAGAAACTTTAGTAGGAGAAACCAAACATGCGTGATTTTGCTGAACATCACGAATCACGGCAAGATCGTAAGGTTATCCTTCGGTTTTTTACGTATTTAAAACCGCATTTAAAAACCTTCATTTTAGCTTTTGTGTTGATGATTATTGGTACCTTTACAGGTATGATTCTTCCACTTGCTTCCGGTTTGGCTATTGATCAAATGCAAAATCCAGGATTGACGATTGAAGACAAACTTTGGATTGTTGGCATTGGTACGGTGGTTTTATTGATTACCTCTGGATTATCTACCTATGTTTCGTATGTGCAAAGCATCATGTTACAAAAAGTGGGACAAAAGATTACCCATGAGATTCGTCATCAAGTCTACGATCACATCAACACTTTATCGATTGGGCAAATCAATCAATTACCGGTGGGAAAACTGGTGACGCGAGCGACCAATGATCCGGCCAATATCTCTGATATGTTTACCAACACCTTGATTAATATTATTCGGAGTGTGTTATCGATGCTCATTATTGGTGGGATTCTTTTCACCATTCATCCATTTATGACCTTGGTCACTTTATCCGTGTTACCCCTTATCTATATCGCTTCGCAAATTTACCGGAAGGCTGCTCGCGGTGCTTATCGTGATGTGCGAAATAAAGTATCCGAATTGAATGCTTTTCTTTCTGAACATCTTTCGGGGATGAAAGTAGTGCAAGTGTTTAATCAAGAAAAGAAAATCAAACAATCTTTTCACACCATTAATCGCCAATTACGTAATAGCTCATTAAAGGAAATGTATACTTTTGCAGTTTATCGTCCTAGTCTCTATTTTTTAGCAATGCTCGCAACGTTAATTGCTATTTATGTGGGCGTCGATTCCGTATTATCTGGGGCGATTACGATTGGTTTATTTGTTTCCTTCTATGTCTACGTTGGTCAGTTCTTTGAACCGATTCAACAAATTTCTGAACAATTGAATACGTTACAAAGTAGTTTTGCGAGTGCCGAAAAAATCTTTGATGTTCTAGATACAAAACCCGATTTGGTTGATGACGTTGATGCAATAGAATTAAAGTCCTTTAAGGGTAAAGTTGAATTCAAAGATGTTTGGTTCAGTTATCTACCGAATGAATGGGTTTTAAAAGGGGTCAGTTTTAAAATTCTACCGAATGAAACGGTGGCATTTGTTGGTGCAACGGGTAGTGGTAAAACCACCATTCTCCAGTTAATTGTCCGAAACTATAACATCCAAAAAGGGGAAATCTTGATCGATGATATCCCTATCCAAAGGATAAAACGCAGTTCCTTAAGAAAATTTATCGGGCAAATGTTACAAGATGTATTTTTGTTTTCCGGAACGATTGAAGACAATATTACTTTACAAAATCCAGATATTACTGAAGCTAAGATCAAAGAAGCATCGCAATATGTCGGCCTTGATTATGTGATTGCCAAACGCACAGAAGGATTAAAGTACCAAGTGAAAGAACGCGGTAAAAACTTTTCCAGTGGAGAGCGTCAGTTGATTTCTTTTGCTAGAGCGCTTGTCTATCAACCTTCTTTAATGATTCTCGATGAAGCCACCGCCAATATTGATAGTGAAACCGAAACAGTCATTCAACATTCCTTAGAAAAAATGATGAATATTTCAACGATGATTATCGTTGCCCATCGCTTATCGACCATCCAACATAGTGATCGGATTGTTGTGATGCAAAAGGGTGAAATCAAAGAGTCTGGAACCCATCAAGAATTATTAAAACAACGAGGTTTATATTACAACTTGTATTTATTACAATACGATCAAAAACACGATTAATGATTAACGATAGCCGTCCCCGATAAACCTTGAATCGCTTGCTTGGTTTCTTTTAAGGAGGCGATAATTGCTTGTCGTTGATTTTGGTTCTTTACAAATAACATGGCAGCTTCAACCTTTGGCAACATACTCCCAGGAGCAAATTGTCCTTCTTGAATATATTGATTGGCTTCTTTGAGATTCATTTTTTCAATCGGTTTAGCATTGGGTTTGCCATAATTGACCATCACACGAGAAACGGCAGTCAGTAAAATTAACCGATCGGCTTGAATCAAATCTGCTAATTTACTTGAAGCAAAATCTTTATCAATCACAGCATCGATGCCTTTAAGTTGGATTCCTTCTCTAACCACTGGAATGCCCCCACCACCAGCCGCAATCACTAAATAACCGGATTGGATTAATGATTGAATGACATCTTTTTCAACGATATGTTGGGGTTTAGGTGATGGCACCACTTGACGATAGCCTCTACCACTATCTTCCACCATGGTAAAACCTTGTTTACGCATTGCCTCTGCTTCTTCCAATGTGCAAAAATCACCAATCGGTTTGGTGGGATGTTGGAAAGCAGGGTCTTTAGGATCGACTTCCACTTGGGTAATGACCGTGATGGGTTGGAGGTTGAGTTTAAGTTTCGCTGCGGTAACACGGAACGCTTGTTGTAAGGCATATCCGATATAGCCTTGGCTCATGGCACCTGCTTGATTCAAACTGACAAAGGGAATTTTAGAATTGTGTTTATGGCCAATGTCTAAGCTGGTTTTAATCAAACCGACTTGTGGTCCATTCCCATGTACGATGACAATTTGATGGCCCAATTGGACCAACTCTAGAATTGGTAAAGACACTTCATATGCTAACTTTAATTGTTCTTCAGGGGTTGAACCCAAAGCGTTGCCACCAATGGCAAAGACAATTTTCATAGATTAACGTCCTTTCACAAAAGCTTGAAGCGCTTGGGTAAAACAGGCCATTGGTGGTTCCACCAAGCCTGCACCGACTTGACCAACACCGGGTTCTTTATGAGCAATTCCTGTATTAATAATCGGTAGAATATTGGTACTGACAACTTTGCGAATATCAATACCTAAGGCACTTGGCGCAAAATCCAAACTTGGTAATTGCATCATTTGGTGTTGACCGACGGTAATAAAATGCATGGTTTTAGAATAACGAATGGCATCGGCAACCGTACCACCAACAAATTGAACAATGGCAGGGGCTCCTCCCATTGCAAATCCACCAATCCCATACGTTTCAGTAATTGCAGAATCACCAATATCTGGTGCAGCATCTTTTTCATTGTAACCCGTAAAATACAATCCTTTGACGTAGTTAGCAGGGGCGGTAAACCATTGATTGGAACTGGCAATCTTAATCCCAAAATCGACACCATTGCGCGCCATGGCTGTAACCACGGTGCTATCAGCGATACCTTGAGCACTATCAAGCGAAACTTTAGCAGCAGGCATGGAAAGATTTAAAAAATAATGATCGTTGTTTTTAATAAAATCAAACACCATCACTTTTTTATCCATTTCAGCTTTTGTTAAGAAGATAGCTCTTGCCATTTCTTTTAAAAACAATGCCGTAGCAGCTTTATTACGGTTATGCGTTTCATCACCCATTTGTAACGCTTGAGCAATGATTTGTTTTAAGTCAATCGGTCCGGTAATTTTTAAAGCTTCATTTAAGACTGGAGCAAACACGTCACGTATCCATTTTAATTTTTGAATGACTTCTGGTCCGTTAGCACCGTATCTTAAAACTTTTCCCAAACCTTCATTGATAGAACAGTAGGCAGTATTTTTATGAATCGGATTTTCTACCACATGGACAGGCATACTAGGGGATATGATGCCTGCCATGGGACCTACTGCACGAAATTCATGAGCAGGGGCAAAAGTAATCAGACCTTTTTTTACGATTGCTTCAGCTTCAGCTAAATTTTTAGCTAAACCTTCAAAGACAACGGCACCAAGAACAGCGCCCTTCATCGGGCCTGCCATTTTTTCATAAGTTACAGGCGGACCTGCGTGGAGAAAAGTGCGTTCAGTCATACCAGGAATTACTTGTAAAGCTGGCATCACTGCAGTTAATTTAGCCTGTGC
>JBEDEK010000021.1:0-4465 GCA_041175745.1 Bacillota bacterium
CAAATAATCGCAACCATCGCAAGAATAAATCCTAATAAAGCAGTGTTGGCAACGCCCATAATGCCGAAGCTTGGTAAATTTACGGTGTGTCTTAAGTAAATCCCAAATAATGCCCAAACAATCACAGCGCCGTAATAGGCATCCTTTTGACGTATGGTGGTTATTAAACCAATCAAAATTGTGATAACTAAAATGATGGTGGTCATGATTTGTTGACTAACTTCGCCACCATTCCAAATCCACCGAAATGAATTGGTATCAGCGACAATCATTGTCGTGACATTAGCAACCGTTGCAACGGTAATCCAACCAAAGTAAATTCTAAAGGGAATCGTGGTCACATCAAAATCACCACGGAAAGCTAAATTGATGTAAACAAGTGAAGCAAATAGAATCAGCATTAAAACTAAAGATAATGGGAATTGTAAGTAATGCCAAGAAAGAATCCAACCAGCATTAGCAAGGCTTGAAATCGCAAATGCAATATCAATCTTAAACAAGTGACGATTCATTGGGGTTTCTTCACTATTACGCAAATGTTTTAATCGCCAACCAACATAAATGGCCAATAAAGTATAAATCACAGCCCAAATCGAAAATGTCAAACCAATAGGGGCAAAGTAATTAGCATAGGTATCAGAGATAACCCCAGTTTCTAGACCATTAATAGGAAGAATATTAGCTAAACCATTGAGAAGTAAAGCAATCAAAAAACTAACTGCAGAAACGATATTCATGATTTTAGAGTTTCGCACTGTGTACTTCATTTTTTTGACTCCTTTGTGATAACCAGGTCTTGACCAGGTTAACTTCGTGTGGAAAGCCTAGACCCTCAAACTTGAGAATCAACGGAATTCCATACCTTAATTGTATTTTATCACCTGCGGCGCCAAAGGTTTTGCCCCATGAACGATTTCCGCTTACGGCAACACCAATCACAGATTTAGAAAATTGATGAAGAAAATTTGAAGTTTGATCTGTAATCTCACCTAAATTAACCGATCGAGTGATTAAGAATATATCGTGAGTGGAATCGGGTTGATAACTTTGAATATCAAAAACAGGATAACCTAGTTTATTCGCAAACTTTTTTCCTAATCCTGTCATCGAATCGACGACGATGACAATCATGGCCTACTTCTTTCCAAAGTGTTTAACTAAAAAATTAACAACGGGTTGCGGTTCAAATCCACGAATAACCTCTTGCTGATAAATTAAGGCGGGTGTACTCATAATGTTGTGTTGCTTCGTTAATTGCGCAAATTCATCAGCTTGTTGGGTTTGATGAACCTCTCTTAAATTTTCTTTGTACTGATCGCGCATCGCCATTTTTAAAAACATCTTTAAATTTTGACAATTCGGGCAGTTATCTTTCGTTAAAATAATGGCCTTTTCCATAGATGATATCCTATTTGTTGATTTTGTTTTTGTCAAAATTGAAGTCGTTATCATCGAGCGCAACGGATTTCATTTTTTGATAACCGTTACCCTTCATCGAGAAATAATCCATCGTTTTGGTTTCGGTATTTAAACCATTAAGGACGACTGGGTTGACTTCTTCATGTTCAAATTGCGGTTCAAAACCTAAATTCATGAGGGCTTTGTTGCAGTTATAACGAACAAAGACTTTGACGTCATGCGTTAAATCAACTGGGTCATAGACACTTTCCGATAGTTCTTCTTGTTCTTTATATAGCTTTTGTAACAATTCTTGCATCCAAATGGTTAGTTCGTCTTGCTTGGATTTAGGAAGTTTTGCAAAAATTTCTTGTGAGATTTTACCAATATAAAGACCGTGAATCGCTTCATCACGGAGAATGAGGTTGATGATTTCTCCGGCTTGCATCAATTTACCTTGGCCATAAAAATAAAGTGGGTAATAGAATCCGGAATAAAATAACCAAGTTTCTAAAAAAACCGATGCGACCATTGCCTTCCATTGAGCGATATAAAATTCTTCTTCGCTGAAATTCACTTTTTCTGGTGAATACTTCTTCAAATAATTCATTTGATCAAGCGTTTCATACTGACCCACGATTAAATTCATAATCGCTTGAAGATTTTTATTTTTCTTACCCCATTCAAATAATTCATCAATTTCATGTGTGGATAAGAAAGTCATAAAGATGTTGGAATAAGACTTAGCGTGCACTGCATTTTCCATTGCTGCCATCCAATTGATGACGGCCTTGCGTTGATGTAACCCATCTGCCATAGAGCGTGAAACCACCGGCATACCAATGTCCCCTTGATAGGTGTCTAAAAAAGTAAGAATGAGTAAGTTCAGGGAATACGCTTTTTTAACTTGCTCATTCAATAGTTTCCAAGTTAACAAATCTGATTGCAAAGAGACGTCTTCAGGTCTCCAGAATTGCGAAAGATTTTGTTCATAGAATTGTTGGGTGAAAGAATCTTCGGTTCCATTCCAATTAGCACCAGAGAATTCTTCTTTGGGTTTAAAAATGAGGGGTTTAATAGTATCGCCAGGTTGTTTGCTCATCGTCTTTCTCCTTTTAATTTAATTTATACGACGCAGGATTCGCATTCTTCAATTTTTAATTTTTGCGTCCGCGTATAGTATAGAGTTTTCACACCTTGATAGTGTGCATATAGATAATACCTTACAAGTTCCTTCGTTGTCACATTTGAGGTAATGCCTAATTCAAATGAGATACCTTGATCCACATGCTTTTGCGCTGTAGCAATCACATCAATGACTTTGAAATTATCGATGCGGTATGCACTTTCATACATAAAGGCAGCGGTATCTAACGATGGCATTGGGAAATAGGTCTTTGAATTACCATAGGTTCGTTCTTCAATTAATTGTTTGATGGGTGTTAGTGAAGGGGTTGCAGACATCACATAGGCAATCGAACCATTAGGTGCAACTGCTAATCTGTGAGAGTTGTATAAGCCATAAGTCATGACATCTTTTTTTAATTGTTTCCAGTCTGCATCGGTAGGAATATAAATATCTTTAAAAATTTCTTTAACTCTATCGGTTTTCGGCAAGACTGCTCCACGACCTTCAAAATAGGATCCATCAGCATACTTACTGGTTTCAAATTGATAGAACTTTTGTTTGGTTTGTTTGGCTTTTTCCATCGAATGGACTAATGAGTAATAGTTTACTTGGGCAAAGAACACATCAATTAAATCAATGTCTTCTTCTGATCCAAATAATATATAGTTTTCAGCAATATAACCATGGTGACCCATGATGCCAAATCCCACTGATCGATTGAGGCGATTAGCTTTGGCGACCGCAGGTACGTAAGAAATATTTGTCCGTGTAGAAACAGAGTTCATCACATCCATCGCAGCATAAACTGTTTCTTTGATGGTGTTGTGCTTAATCATGTTGCCCATGTGACCACTAGCGAGGTTGCATGAGATATCCATACCGATTTCATCTTGTTCTTTTTTATCGTAATCCGCGTAATGAGATGTGATGGTTGGTTGGAGAATTTCTGTGCAGAGATTGGAGAATTTAACAGGTAACTTTAATGGATTCACTTTGTTAACGTTATCAACGAACATAATATATGGATAACCAGATTCACCTTGTAAGGAGGCAATCATATCCAATAATTTTCTTGGGCTGATTTTACGTTTTCTGACGTCAGGATTTTCAACGAGTTTGTCGTACCAATAATCCATATTGGTTGATACATCAGCAAAATCAATGCCATAGGCTTTGTACACTGTATGAGGATAAAAGATATACATATCTTTGTTTTCTTTGGCAAGTTCAATCATCTTGTTGGGAATGACCACACCCATCGATAACGTTTTGACACGCACATCATCATCTGCATTTAGTTTCTTTGTATTTAAAAAATCTTCAATGTCAGCATGAAAAACATTTAAGTAGACGGCCCCTGCACCAGCACGTTGACCCATTTGATCGGCGTAGCGGAAATTGTTATCTAGTAATTTAGCAACACCAACAACACCTTTAGAAACATTCGGTACGTCCTTAATCGCTTCTCCCTTGGCACGTAAGTTGGTCAGATTGATCGAGACACCGCCACCGATTTTGGATAGTTGCATAGAAAATTCAGAAATTCGGGCAATGTCATTTAAGGAATCACCCGCTTCAAGTAAGAAGCAAGAAACGAATTCACCACGTTTTTTCTTTCCGGTGTTTAAAAGCGTTGGAGTGGCTGGGACAAAGTCTTGAGCAATCAAACGTTTGATGATGTTCTTGGCCAATTCAAAATCTCCGTCTGCATGATATAAAGCGTTAATAGAGAGGCGATCTTCATAACGTTCAAGAAAGACCTTCTTGTCACGGCTCTTTAAGGCGTAGTCGTTATAGAACTTGAAGGCACCCATATAGGTGGGGAAGCGAAACTTAGCATTGTAAGCAATATTAAAAATTTCTGTAACTTGTTCATGAGTATATTTCTTTAAAAACTCATCTTCGTAGTAGTCATTTTCAACTAAATAGTCTAATTTT
>JBEDEK010000022.1:0-3278 GCA_041175745.1 Bacillota bacterium
ATTCGAAACGTTTCGATACTTCCTTAAGGAGGAACATTATGAATCGTAAATGGATGACTGCATCGGGTTTTTTAGTTCTATTACTTTCAGCCTGTGGTGGTGGAAGTACCAATTCTTCCAATTCAGATCAAATTACCTTACGGTATGCAGGGTGGAATTTAGGCAGTGCTGAGCAAAATAACATTGAACGGCAAATGCTTGCCGCTTATGAGGCTCTCAATCCAAATATCAATATTGAAATCATTGAAAGACCTTTCAAAATTGATGAAGAAACTGGAGAAGAAGTTTCTGCATCTTGGGATGAATTTTTTGCCACGCAAGCGGCAATTGATCAACTTCCTGATGTGTACATGATTTATAACCTTGCTGGCTTTACCGCGCAAGGATGGACCGAAGAAGTGACGGATTTATTTATGGCGGATGCGGATTACGCCTCTATTCCTGCTGATATTCGTGCATCCGCCGCATTCAATAATCGATATTTTGCCATTCCTCAAACGCTTTTCTATTTTGGGTTCTTCATTAATCGGACTGCGATCAATCGCGTTGGCCCTCGGGCTGTGATGCCAACTTATGGCATGACGTATGAAGAGCTGATGGATGCAGCTGAAAATAATTCTAAAGCGCCTATTCAAGGGGGAGATGGGATTATTGGTATTAGCGGCTTAAATAATTTAGTCAACTGGTTACCTGCTCAACTTGATCCAGATCTAGGATGGTTTACCTTTAATGAAGAAACTGGATATCACCTTGATAGTCCAGCTTTTGCTACAGCGGTAACCGAACAACTTAAATATTATGGTCCAGGTAAAGCCACCTATGGCAATTACGTTTTAGATGCCCTTGACCCTGCCCGATATGCCGACTATTTTGGCGCTAGTCAAAATATATTTGAAACTGGAAACCAATCGATTCGTTTCGAAGGAAGTTATGCAATGCGTGACTGGCATACCCGTTCCTTAGATGCTAATGATCCATTATACGGAGCCGATATTGATTTTATTGGCACCCCATCTTGGAACGTGGATGGTGTTGGGAATGTCAATAAGATTCCTGTGGTGGTGGACTATTTAGCGGTTGGTAAAGGCACAGACTACCGTGAAGAAGCCTATGATTTATCTCGTTGGATGGGATTTTCAACCGAAGGTTATGCCAAACGTTTAGAACTCGCCGCCGCTGATCCCGTCAAGGCTGCCCTTAACTTTACACCGATGGTTCCCCAAGCAGATTTAGTCGAAGGTTTCTTTAATTTATATCCGAATATGACTGAATTTAGAAAGATCGTCGAAGAACATCAAGATTTCATTCTCGAAAGCTTAGGTAAAAACGTTCCTGGTTATTGGAACTCGAGAGCGAATGCTCCATTTGATACCGTTATTGTTGATGGTACTGAAACCGATCGCACGATTGGCCAAGCGATTGATGATATTACCGCCGGTAGATTGACGCTAGCGGATGCATTACAAAAAGGATTAAACACTATTGTTAATGAACAATGGACAATTGCCAAAGAAGCCCTCGATACTTATTTAAATTCACTCACATAAGCATTAAAATATAGAAGAAGATGATTCGTCATAAAGTGTTGACTTTATTCTCTTTTGCAGCAATGATTTTGCCCTTGTTTTCGACTGGCTCTGCATTAATTGAACCCCCAACACAAGCTCAAGAAGGGGATGAATTCAAATTAACTCCTATAGGCCAATCATTACCTAGAAAAACCCCATTAGGTGTAGTCGACCATACTTGGTATCAGACCCTTCACCCTCAAGAAGCGAGCTTATCCGGTGGGGTTGTGACCACAACTGATATGTTTGATTATCCGAATTGGATACAAGAAGAAGTCGAGCAGGTCATTCGTTTTGAATCCACACCTGCTTATGTGGAATATGAAGTCGAGGTACCGCAGGATTATGAGGTTGTCATCAGTTTGGATTACCTTCCGCTAGATGCTGGGATTCGCGATATTGAATTATCTTTGATGCTCAGTGGTGCATATCCTTTTGAAGATGCCGAACAAATTACTTTAAAAAAATGGTGGAACACACCCCATCAATTTGCAACCGATCGTTATCAAAATGAAATCATGCCAAAAGCGACCTTGGAGCAATTGTGGCGAACACAATCATTATTCGATACTGAACAATTACAAGCTCAACCGTTATTGTGGCCGTTAAACGCTGGACTGAATACTATCAGGATTTATAGTTTACAAGGTGCCTTTTTACTTGGAAATCTTCGCCTCTCTCCCTTAACGAATGCTCCAACCTATGCATCTTATATCAATGAGCATCAAGGTGGTATCGTCCAACAAGATTCCCTGATCAAAGTTGAAGCAGAACATCTCGCTTCTCGCAATAGTTTATTAGCCAGGTTTTCTACTAATCGCGAACCTAATGTTTCCCCTTTTGCCTTAATTGAAGGCAAACTGAATGTGATTGATGGGGCTACATATCAAACCCCTGGTCAAACCATAACCTATGATGTGACGGTACCTGCAAGTGGTTTTTATTATTTAACCTTTAAAGTCCTACAAAATCGTATTCAATCCATTTCTTATCGCCGATTAAAAATTAACGGTGTCGTGCCTTTTGATGAAGCCAATCTGATTCCTTTTCCCGCGAATCGGCAATGGCAACAGGTGACCTTAGGTCCTCTTGATGGTGATGCATATCAATTTTATTTTCCTGCAGGAACGCATCAATTAAGTTTAGAAGTGAATGCATCTCCGTTTGCGGCGAGCTACCATGCAATTCGTACGTTGATGAACGATGTCAACGAATTAAGTTTGGCTATTAAAAAAATAACTGGTAATACGATTGATCCGAATCGAGAATGGGATTTATTAACGTATTTACCAAACCTTGTTTCCACATTAGAGGGTTATATCACTACCTTAGACCATGTGAATGTGCAATGGAAAACATTGATGAAAGCTAGTGATCAATCCGATGTCCTTGCTAGCATTAAGATTGCGAAGCAATTGCTGACAACCTTAAGAAATGATGTCGACGCCATTCCTCGGCGCATTCAAACCTTATCAGGAAGTAGTGGTTCTGTACTTTATCGCTTGGGTACCATCTTGCCTTTATTGATTCAATCGCCATTGACCATCGATCAATTTTATCTCCATGGTGAAGAAGCACCTTTACCCGTGGCCACAGCTGGTTTCTTACGTTTAATCTGGGTTGGGATTCAACGGTTTTTTGCTTCATTCTTTTCTGACCAATTTCAAGATTCCACCAATCCAAATGAAGTCGTCGTTTGGGTTTCAAGAA
>JBEDEK010000023.1:0-3664 GCA_041175745.1 Bacillota bacterium
AAAAACAAAGAAATTTTAAGATTAATGCATATCCACAAAAATAGAAAAGCTCAATTTACAAGTGCTATGGTTATTTTATATCCCCATAAAGAAATGCGTTTTTTTGTTGGTACAACCATCGGTAAAATCACGCGTGAAATTGATGTTAATCAAAACGGATTTGGCTATGATCCTATCTTTTTCAGTGATGAACTTTCTAAGACCTTCTCGCAGGCAACCATTGAAGAAAAAAATACCGTATCGCATCGTGGAAGAGCCTCTGCTAAATTGCTCCAATGCTTACTTGATAAACGCCTGATTACCAAAATAAAATCAAGATGAGTAATCGGACAACGCAATGGTTTAGAATTGACAATGCGGGCAAACTTTTTCCTATCATTACTGAAACAAGACGATCTTCGTATTTTCGAATGAGCGTGATGTTAAATGAATTAGTTGACCCAGTTGTTTTACAAAAAGCTGCTGAAAAGACTTTATTTCGTTTCCCACATTTCAACACTAAACTACAACGAGGTTTATTTTGGAATTATCTAGAAAATCAATCAAGACCTTTTAAAGTTTTACCTGAACCGAATACCTTTGGTTCCAATAGTCGCCCTTTTGATAGTTCAAAACATTTGATTGAAGTTTATTATCATCGTAACCGCATCGCAATTGAGGTATTTCATGCCATTACCGATGGCCGTGGTGGGATGGAATTCTTAAAAACGCTTACTTTATCTTATTTAAGGGAAAAAGGTTATGAAGTTGATGCTGAAGGATTGATATTTGATGCCAATGATCAAGTCACACATGCAGAACTTGAGGATAGTTTTGCTACGAAGGTTACAAAAGGCAAAAGTATTTGGTTAGCAACGAATAAAGCCTACCACCTCAAGGGAACTTATTTTGAACATAATGGTCACTATCTAACTCATCTCCACTTAAATACTGAGTCTTGTATTGCCATTGCTAGACAATTTCAAACGACTGTTACAGGATTGTTAGCGACAATCTTGATTCTAGGTTTGATCAAGAAACAAGAAAGTGAAAATCCCAAAAAACGTAAACCCATCATTCTCTCGATTCCTGTTGATATGAGAAAATACCTTCCTTCAAAAACCATGAAGAACTTTGTCATGACAATCAATATCGGTAAGATTTTTTCTCCACAATCAACTTTTCAAGAGGTTCTTCAAGAGGTGAATACGCAATTAAAAGAAGGTCAAAAAATTGAAGTATTGGCACCACAAATTCGTGCAAATATGAAAGCTGAAAGAATGCTGCTTTTAAGATTTGTTCCTTTATTTTTCAAGCGATGGATTGTGAAAAGTGTCTTCAATCGAGTTGGTGAACCCGCATTAAGTTTAACCATGTCAAATTTAGGAAAAATCGAGATGCCGAATACGACTCAACAATACATCAAACACTTTGAATTTATGATTTGTTCAACTCCAATAATGCCTGTAAATCTTGGAATTGCCTCTTACAAAGATCAATTAGTTTTATCTTTTTCTCGAATTATTGATGATCGAACCTTTATTCAATATTTTGTTCAATATCTCGTTAATGAACTTAAACTTGAAGTCTTGGTTTCAGGCAATCGTTGGGAGGAACATGATTAATGCCAACATGTAAACGATGCCATATCCAGGTTGATGATAGTCTCACACATTGCCCTGTCTGTGGTAGTTTTCTCCATGATGTAGTCAAGAAGGATCAAGAAAAGTTATATCCTTCTGCAGATTATTCAAAAATTGAAAAACAAACGGCAACCCAAATTCATGCTTTTTTTGCATTTCCTCTTTTACTCGCATTATTACTGACACTTTTTATTGATCTTGTATTGATTTCAAATGAACTTGGCACAACATTCATGATGACATTTATTGTGTTTTATATTTGGGTTTTAATTTACAAAACCATTTACAATCGCCAAGGGATTGGTTATGTCGTTTTATGGCAACTCTTTAGTTTGAGTCTCGGCACCATCATCATCGCATTGGTTGCACTAAACACTTTCAATTCATGGCCTTTACAATTTGTTGTTCCCATTCTTATTTCCGTTAGTAATATTTTGTTCTTTATCATTACAACAATTAAAAGAAAAACCGATGTCATTCTATTTCAAATGTTAGTAACGAGTCTACTGGGAATATTGCAATTTTCAATTATGTATTGGTTGATTAATACTGAGATTTTAATTCCTTCTTTGATCGCAGGTATATCTTCAATAATCAATCTAACTTCTCTATTAACCTATCTAAGAAAGAAGTTTATCGATTACCTTCAACGTTGGCTGCATATATAATTAAAAAAACCATTGCCAAGGCAATGGTTTTAAATTGAAAATAACAATGGTTTTTAGGCTTTGACTTTTAAAGAATCAAGACCACGATAAACACTCTTGTTTCCTAATTGATCTTCAATGCGAAGCAGTTGATTATATTTAGCAACACGATCCGTTCGAGACATTGAACCAGTTTTAATTTGGCCAGCATTGGTAGCAACAGCTAAATCTGCAATCGTAGTGTCTTCTGATTCACCAGAGCGGTGAGAGATAATGGCAGTGTATCCATTTGTAGCAGCAAGCTTCATTGCTTCAAGAGTTTCGGTTAAGGTTCCAATTTGATTAACCTTAATTAAAATGGAATTTGCAATTTTACGATTGATGCCTTCTTGGAGAATTTTAGGATTGGTGACAAACAAATCATCGCCAACGAGTTGTACTTTTTTACCTAATTTAGCAGTGAGAGCTTTCCAACCATCCCAATCCTTTTCAGATAAGCCATCTTCAATTGAAACAATTGGGTACTTACTGATGAGCGTATCGTACCAAGCAATCATTTCTGCGGTGGTTTTCTTTCCTTCACCACTCTTCTTTAATTCATAAACTTTGGTTTCTTCGTTATAAAATTCTGATGCTGCAACGTCCATCGCTAAAAAGATGTCTTTACCAGCAACATAACCTGCAGCTTTGATGGCTTCCATAATGACATCCAAGGCTTCCTGATTGCTCTTTAAATTGGGAGCGAATCCACCTTCGTCTCCAACCGCAGTAATATGCTTCTTACTCTTTAATACCTTTTTTAATGAATGAAAAACTTCAGCACCCCAACGCACAGCTTCCTTTAAGGATGGTGCGCCTAAAGGCATAATCATAAACTCTTGAAAATCGACAGAACTATCTGCATGGGCGCCACCATTAATGACGTTCATCATTGGGGCAGGTAGAACTTTAGCTTCTGTACCAAACAGAGTGGCAAGGTATTGATATAAGGGTAAATGTAATTCTTCAGCAGCAGCTCTAGCAACCGCCAAAGAAACAGCAAGTATGGCATTTGCACCTAAATTGGTTTTAAAATCTGTGCCATCCATTTCTAGCATAACCTTGTCGATGTCAGATTGATGGGTTACTTCTAAACCCACGACTTTATTGGCAATGAGTTTATTGACGTTATTAACAGCTTGAGTAACACCTTTACCTAAATAACGTTTAGGGTCTTGATCTCGTAATTCCATCGCCTCACGTTCACCAGTTGAAGCGCCAGATGGGACGATCGCCCTACCAAAAGAACCCTTTTCCGTAAGAATTTCAACTTCAACGGTTGGGTTACCTCTGGAATCAATAACTTCACGTGCATATACTGACTTTATTTTAGACATTTTTAAAGTCCTCCTATAC
>JBEDEK010000024.1:0-5397 GCA_041175745.1 Bacillota bacterium
GTTAAGAAAAGCGTTATATGCCATTTTGAATGAATGGTTGGCATTTGGTTTTGATGGTTTCCGTTTAGATGTGATTGATTTAATTGGCAAAGATATTGATCAAGGCATCATTGGCCACGGGCCGTTTTATCATACTTTTTTAAAAGAATTAAAAGCACACGTCTTCAAAGACACTAACTTATTTACCGTTGGGGAATTATCAGGGTCTTCTGCGGAGCAAGCAGCTGCGGTTACCGGTGTTCCAAATGGCACCTTTTCCATGGCCTTTCAATTTTCCCATTTATGGTTGGATGAACAACCGGGAAAAGGTAAATGGGCCTTAAAACCATTAGCGATTTCCGACCTGCAAAACACCTTTCAACATTTACATACCGTTTATCAAAAACAAGGTTGGAATGCTTTGTTTATGGGAAATCATGACCAACCAAGACCCGTATCGCGTTATGGATCTAAGCTTCACCGTTATCACAGTCAAACGATGTTACAACTTGCTTTTTATGGACAATTAGGAACGCCGTTTATTTATCAAGGTGAAGAAATTGGGATGCTGAATTATCCGTTTAAATCGATTCACGAGATGAAGGATGTTGAGTCTTTGAATTATTATCAAGATCAATTGGGCAAGCAATCCGGCAAATCGATCATGCAATCATTACTAGCAAAAGGTCGCGATCATGCGCGAACGCCAATGCAATGGTCTAACAATAAATTTGCAGGTTTTTCTTCGCATCAGCCTTGGTTACCCGTTCATCCTCAATATCGCACAATCAATGTTGAACAAGATAAGATTGCCAAGTTTAGTATTCAACGTTTTCTCAAACAATGGATCACCATTCGCAAACAACATGATGTCTTTATCAATGGAAGCCTCACCTTTAGAGATTTCAACCATCCTTCCATTTATGCCTATATTCGCGAAAATAACAAAGAATCCATCATGATGATTTCTTCATTCTCTTCTAAACCCATATCGCTTAAAATAGAAGATATTCATGATTGGGATGTTATGCTTTCCAATCACCCAAGTTTAACGTTAAAAATGGTAACGAAAATTCCACCCTATTACGGTGTGGTTTTAAAGAAAAGGAACATCCATGCCAACGATTAAAGATGTTGCGCGTCGCGCTGGTGTCTCGGTATCCACGGCAAGTTATGCCTTGAATAATGTTCCATTGGTGAATCCAGAAACCCGAAAACGGGTCATGGAAGTAGCGGAGGCAATCAATTATCACCCCAATGCCTCTGCACGCAATCTTAAAACTAAAAAAACCAATAACATTGGTGTCTTTGTTTATGGTTTTAGTGGACCAGTCTTTTCAGAAATTCTTGAAGGTATCAATAAAGTTGTCCACGCTCGTAACATGAATATTCTGGTGAGTTCTGGCCAATCCTCATCGATGATGCTACGAGAAAAACAAGTCGATGCTGCGATTATTTTTGATTCATCATTTGATAAAAAAGTGATTGTCCAATTTGCCAAAAGTTCACCGGTTGTGGTCTTAGATACTTTTCTAAAAGGAAAAAATATTTATCCAAGTGTCATGGATAATGACTTGTTGGTACATCAATTAATTCGGCAAATGATCAATCAAGGATACCAACGGTTTGTTTATGTATCAGGGCCCAAAGAGGCGTTCAACAATAAAGAACGATATAAAGGTTACTTACAAGCCTTACAAGAAGCGGGTTTAAAGAGTTTGAATTATTTTCAAGGTGATTTTACTACCCCTTCTGGATATCAAGCTGGTCAAAACATTATCGCGATGAAAACGAGACCCGATTTCGTTTTTTGTGCCAATGATGAAATGGCGCTTGGGGTGATGGAAGCTCTACGAGAGGCGGGCGTTGGTGTTCCTGAGGCTATCGGTGTGGCAGGCTTTGATGGCTCTTATCTACATAATCCTTATATCCGCCCAAGTTTAACCACGATTTCAATTGACCATTATGCTTGGGGTCAAACTGCGGCCACATTCTTAATTGATGCGCTCCAACAAAGTGGCGAAGTCAAAGGCGTTTTAAAACCGATTGGAAAAATCATCATAAAGGAGTCAACGCAACGATGAATATCAAAACCTTACTTGCAAGTCTAACCTTAGAAGAAAAAGCTGGTCAACTGGTGCAGTTACCACCATATTTTTTTAAAAAAGAAGCGCTACAAGAAGTGGCAGGACCCGTTCAAAGATTGAAGTTAACGGAACAAGATATCTTCTTAGCAGGTTCTGTGCTTGGGATTGGTAATCCCCAAGAAATGATGGATGTACAATCCATGTACCTTGCAAAAAGTCGTCACAAAATTCCTTTAGTGTTTATGGCAGATATCATTCATGGTTATAAAACCATTTTTCCGATTCCCTTAGCGTTAGCTGGATCTTTTTCAACCCAAAATTTTTATCAGATGGCCAGGGCTTCGGCAGAAGAAGCAACCTTAAGTGGCATTCATGTCACCTTTTCACCTATGGCAGATTTAGTCAAAGATCCACGGTGGGGTCGAGTGATGGAAGCGTATGGGGAAGATCCTTATCTTGCCTACCATTACGCGTATGCGATGACACAAGGTTATCAAGGTAAGCGTATTAAAAATCAAGATAGTTTAGCTGCTTGTATTAAACACTTTGCTGCATATGGGGCGGCACTTGCGGGTCGAGATTATGCACAAGCGAGTCTATCGCTTCATGATTTCTATCAACAATATGATGCAGGTTATCGTGGGGCTGTGGATGCTGGGGTAAGGATGGCGATGACCTCATTTAATGTTTTTGAAGGTGTCCCTGCTACCATTCATCAAACCTTATTAAGAAAAATTCTTCGCAAGCGCATGGGATTTAAAGGTGTCACCATTTCTGACTATGATTCGATTATTGAAACCGTGGTTCATCGTGTCAGTAAGGATGATCAAGATGCCGTTCGCCAAGCCTTACTGGCAACGGTTGATATCGAAATGGCCTCTGGTGCTTACATTAAACATATTCCCACCTTGGTTAAACATGGATTGATCGATATTGAACTGATTGATCAAGCGGTGTTAAGAGTTTTAAAATTAAAAAAAGATTTAGGGTTATTTGCGAATCCTTTTAAAGGTGCCAATATCGAAAAAGAAAAATCCTTTCCACTTTCTGCACCTCAACTTGCCATCGCTAAATCACTCGCAGATGAATCGATTGTCTTACTCAAGAACCATCGCAATCTTTTGCCATTATCGAATCAAAAAATTGCTTTACTCGGTCATTTATCGAATAGTGGTGCCCTTTTAGGACCCTGGTCTTGGCATGGTAATCGCGATTTAACCCCCTCTTTAAATGCCGTATTAAAGCCATTTATACAACACAGTGTAGAAGATGTCCAAAAATGGTCTGATGCTTTGAAACAACAAATCAAATCTGCAGAGGTGCTCGTGGTGATGACGGGTGAAGAAGAAAAAGAATCAGGGGAAGCTCGTTCCAAAACCCATCCGGTGCTCGCTAATCAAACTATACAATTTATCAAAGACCTCAAAGCATTTGGCAAACCGATTGTTTTGATTGTCACTGCAGGAAGACCACTAGTACTAACGGATATTGTCAATGATGTCGACGCCATTCTGTATGCCTATTTTTTGGGTTCGCAAGCCGCGTATACCATCACTGACACCTTACTGGGAAAAAATAATCCTTCGGCAAAATTAACCATGACCTTTCCACGTCGCGTTGGTCAAATCCCGATCATGTACAATCATCTCAATACTGGTCGACCATTCTTAGGGCAAAACTTTACCTATACGTCACACTATATTGATGAATCAAATTTGCCGTTGTTTAGTTTTGGTGATGGATTAAGCTATACCACTTTTCAATACCTTGACTTTAAAGAAGTATCCAATCAAGATACGATACAATTTTCTCTTACGGTAAAAAATACCGGAACCCGAGCAGGATATGCAATCATTCCTGTCTATTTAGATCAACCCTTCGCTCCCGTTGCTTTGCCCAACCGGCAATTGGTTGGCATGGAAAAACGCTTCCTGCAACCTCAAGAATCGCAAGTCTTTATCATCAAAATTGATCGACAATTTCTAACATATATTGATCGCGATTATCAACGGCAAACCCTCAAAGGCAAGCTTTCATTTGTCACAGGAGATGCTGGCAACACCCTCCGCATACATAAGGAGATTTAAACCATGCAAACACTTACCAATCAATGGTCCACAACCATTATTAAAAAAGGCGATATCAGTTTACATGTATTAGCAACTGGTGATGTTTTCAAATGGATGCATGGTGAGCATCAAATCAATTTGTTGCAAGGAAATCCATTTGATGGAATGATCGCCAATTTGTATTTGCGAGAAAAAACAACGCAAGGATATCGCGTTAGTAAGTTATTAGGTATTCACAGTCCAAGTCAATGGCAAATCAATGACGATGGTGCGGTTTACCAAGGTTCAATCTGGGGTGTCACGTATCAAGTACAACTGATCGTTAAAGAAAATGGGTGGCAGTATTTGGTCCACCTTCAATCGTCAATCAACACTCAAGTAAAATATGATTTGCTTTATGGCCAAGATATCGGGATTGCCCACCCTTTTGGCATCTTAATGAATGAAGCTTACACCTCTCAATACATTGATCATCAAATCTTTACTGAAGCTGATCATCACACGATTTTAGCAAGACAAAATCAAGGTTTGACACACTATTTACAAATCGGCAGTTCGTATCCTACGCTTGCCTATGCAACTGACACCATGCAATTTTTTGGTCTTGATTACAAATTAACGCATGTCCCAGTTGCGTATCAACTCAAACAATTACCTTCACAAAATTATCAATATGAGTTTGCCTATCCTTCGCTTCAAACTAAGCCATTTGCCTTATCCTCAAAAATCTTAACGATTTCATTTTATGGCCTTTCAGTCAAACAAGAAGGATTATTTCTCACTTCACCTTTACCTAAACCTATACTCGAAAATAGACCAATGCAATCTGTCCGAGGTCAACAATGGACCAATCGATTGAATCCTGTTGATTCACTTTCAGGTTTACCATTGCTAGCAAAAGAACTTCACGCGCAGTTTCCCAAACTCAAACAAGTTGAGATGGATGTTAACCAAGATGTATTATTATCTGCTTTTACGGACCAAGGTGACCATCTGATTACCCAACAAAAAGAACAACTTGTTGAACGACCACATGGTCATATTCTCCTCAGTGGTGATGTCCTTCATGCTTCTGAAGATGTATTTGCAACGACGGCGTATATGTTTGGCGTTTTTGGTTCCCATACGGTTTATGGCAATTCCAATTTTCATAAATTAACCGGTGATTTAAGGCATCCTTTGAATGCGCATACGATTGCTGGAACTCGGATCTATCTTTATGATCAAGGCCGTTATCGATTACTTGGCATGCCATCATATAT
>JBEDEK010000025.1:0-3598 GCA_041175745.1 Bacillota bacterium
CCCATTATTTATTACGCCAGAATCACGTAAAAATGAAATGATAAATACCTTTATTAAACCTGGACTTGAAGACCTTTGTGTTTCAAGAACCTCTTTTTCTTGGGGTGTCAAAGTAAAGGAAGATCCTCGTCACGTCGTTTATGTTTGGCTGGACGCACTCACGAATTACATTACTGCATTGGGTTATGGCAGTGCAAAACCAGCATTATATGAGAAGTTTTGGAAAGATCCACAATCAGAAGTCATTCACATTGTGGGCAGTGATATTACACGGTTTCACGTTATTTATTGGCCCATCTTTTTAATGGCTTTAGGACTTCGCTTACCTGACCGGGTTTTTGCCCATGGTTTATTAATGATGAAAGATGCCAAGATGTCTAAATCAAAAGGCAACGTCATTGATCCTTTACCATTGATGGAAAAATACGGTGTAGATACCGTTCGATACTACCTTGTTCGAGAAACCGTATTTGGTGGTGATGGTCAATTTAGTCCTGAACAATTTATCGAACGAATCAACACTGATCTCGCGAATGATTTTGGTAATTTATTGAATCGTACGATTAACATGGTGAATAAATATTTCCAAGGTGTCGTACCAAACTTTCAAGGACCGATTTCGGAATTCGATCATCAATTGTCTTCATTAACAAGTCAAACCATTCAAGATTATCAAACATTGATGAATCAATTATTAATCACGGAAGCATATGCAAAAGTGAATCAATTGGTTGCGAGGGCAAATAAATACATTGATGAAACACAACCTTGGAATTTAGCTAAAGATCCCAACAAATTAACATCCCTTCAAGTGGTGATGCACCAACTCATCTACACACTCTACGTTGCCGGAACGCTTTATCAACCAATCTTGGTAACAACCTCAGATGCCTTTTTCCGCCAACTTGGAGCCCAAGAAAAACCCACGTTAAAATCGATCACAAACCCAATTGTTGTGAATGGATTAAAACTCAATCAACCCATACCGCTTTTCCCAAGACTTGATCCATTGATTGAAGTGCCATTTATTCAATCAACTATTCTCAAAAAATAATTAAGATTTAATCTTGCTCTTTACATTACTCGTATCAGCAATTGGCATTTCAATGGTGCGATTATTCTTTTCATCAATGGTATCCACCACACTAAATGGTGTGCCTTGAATGATGGCATATAAATGGTCCATCGTGTGGAAATAAGGATAAATTAAATCAGCATTTGAAAAACTGAACTCTAAATCGTGAACGAGTTTTTCGTGTAATTCAAACAACCCCTCAAAAGATGTTAACCTTGCATCTTTTTTTAATAAATGATCCACATAATGTTTGGTCATCACCATTTCTTCCAAACTCATCGGAATATAACCCTGAGTCATTTGATGAGCAGTCCAACGTAAATGTTCTTGTCTAGCAAGTAAGTTACGAATTTTCTTTGCCACCGGTTTATAACGATTTAAATCCGCATCATTCTTGGCACGTGGATGGGCTTGGTGAAAACGAGATTGATCATCTTCATCATATCGTTTCATAAAATTACCCTCTGATAAACCTTTCGATTGTGGTGCCAAATCTAATCCCATTAGATTAAGTTTAAAACGTAAACTAATCGCTTCATAAAGTAAACTTTCTTTTTCTTGGGCGAGTAAGGTTTCAAAAGGTTTTTGTGGATTGAGAGTGGCGTGGATATTCTTGGCAATTTGTGTGAAAACCGGGTTAATGATTTGATTTAATGAATAACCGTAATCACCAAAACCAAAAGCAGTGACGTGTGAATTTTTAAATAATTGACTGGTTTGTTGATAATCACGATTAAGGATTTGCACAAATAGTTGAAAACGTTCAAGTCGTCTTTCAATGGTCCAACTGAGCACTTGTTGTAACACCCGCAAATTGATGACATCGTTATCAAATGCGATGACAAAGATTTGGTAATCATCTGACTTTGATATACGATTTGAAATCGCAGTTAAGAATTGAGCATCATTAAAAGTGGTGTTAATCAAGTCTGTTTTCGCCGACAAGGGTGGAAGTGGTAAGTAATCACGTTTGTTAACCGGTGGGCTTGCGAAAGTTTGAATCACACCTGGATTCATCAAAGGGTCACGATAAAGATTGTATTGAATGGGCGGGTTGTTGTAGCTGGTAAATTCTTTACCAAAAAACTTAGATGCTTTAGGTGGAAATTGGTTGGTAACAAATAAGTGTCGATATATTTCTTCGTTGGTTGGACCAAAGCCGAGTAAATGGTATTGAATTTTTACATCTTCCAACGTGGCCTTTTCAAAATTAATCATGGTTTTTGGTAAATAGGATGTAAGTGGATATTCTAGCACCAATTGTTGGGCAATGAGTTGGTGGTAAGAGAAGAAGCGAAGTTTTTGCTTTTCTTGACTAAAGGATTCATAGATTGGCAAATGTTGTTTATCTTGATACAAAATATACGACTTGAGTTTACTATTCGGATTTTCTTGATAATATCGATTAAGTTTTTCAACCAAAGCCATCACATCGGTATCTTTGGTTAACAAACTCACCATCGTCATCTCTTGTTTGCTAGATCCAAGTAAGGATTCAAGTCGTTGGTTAGCGACATCAAAGGTTGTAAATCCTGGTTTGAAAGCATATCTAGTGTTGATTTCTTTTGTTGCTAACAATGCTTTGGGCAACGCGATGTTAATCGCTTTTGATTGGCGATGCTTTTTGAAATCTTTTTCAAAGGATTTCAGCAGATAGGTAATTTTGTCATCGTCACCCAAGATTAAATAATGAGGCCTGCGTTGTAGAATAAAGAAACGCATCTTCAATGCAAGATTATTAAAGAAAACTGCGAAAATTAAAATATAGGTGTAACCAAATCCAATCACATGGATTGCATAAGCTGAAAGCAGGAAGAGTAAATCGTTATTGATACGATTACTAATTTCTGTTGTTCGGAAAATCCCTCTTAAAATTGCAGTGGTATTACCAAAGGCTTTTAGCACCAAATCAATTGTGTTTAATGTTTCTCCATTACCGATTAATCCATAAACATAGAGTGCAACACCTAAAACAATAATCCCTAAGAAGAAATGGAACTTATACTTTGCAAGATCGAGATAGATCATCGCCCCAATTAATCCCAACGTCCCAATAAAGAGAAGTAATGAAATAAAATCCATTATTGAAACCAACCCGCGATTTGTATACCCAAATAGACTAATAGACCAGCAACAACCAAGGTCAGTAACAATTTCCAATGTTTAAAGATCCATCGTATCAATTGATAAAGAAATCCAGTTGCACCAAAGATGAATCGAATTGGCGCACCAACAATTTTGCCCAAGGTTTTAATAAACATTTTTATACGATGACGAACTCTAGGTAATCGTGCTTTTTTATCAGTTTCATAAACCAAACTTTGAACAGGTACAGCGTATCGGTGTCCTTTTTCTTGGTAAGTCAGGTGATAAATTTTAACTTTACCAAGAGTCGTTTCCTCATAATCATAATCAGTTCCGTTGTTTCGCTTTAAAATTGCTTGGCTATATCGATAACCAAATTTAGGGCCAATGACTAAGACATATGTATAGTTTTGAGTCTGTTTGTCTTTTAATTTTACC
>JBEDEK010000026.1:0-2652 GCA_041175745.1 Bacillota bacterium
GTCGAGAGGGTTTATCCTGTGTGAAATGTCACCATCGAATCGATAAAATCATGGTGGGTGGACGCGGCACCCATTATTGCCCTCATTGCCAACATCATCCGTATTTTCCTTTTGTGATTGGAATAACCGGAGAAATTGCCACCGGAAAATCTACATTTATTCAAGAAGCTAAACGTTTAGGCATTCCCTCTATAGAATCAGATAAACTCGTTCATGACTTTTATCAAACTAGACATGCAGTTCAATTACTAAAAAAAGTGTTTCCAGAAAGTATTGTCAATCAAAAAATTGATCGAAAGAAATTATTAGACGCCATGGTTCAAGATCGTGGTCGTTATGATAAATGGATTAACATCTTATTTCCCATCGTTAAAAAGTCTATTGATCAACAATTATTAAAAAGCAAATCAAAGCTAGTCTTATTGGAGGTCCCTTTACTCTTTCAAGGAAAAATCGATGCGTTTACAGATATCAATATTGGAATTGAGTCCTCTAAACCAATACAAACGAAGCGACTAAAAGAAAGAAATCCTGAGACTGCAGATGCATTACTCATTCTCAATGAACGTAATGATTATCGCAATTATCTATCCTTTATTGATCAACGATTGATCAATACTGGTAATCTTCAATCTTTTAAAACTTTAATCCAGAAAACCCTAAAGCCTTATCTAAATAAACTTTAAAGCGGCATCATCGCTGGTAAATAAATCGGTTTGGTGATGATGTGAACGAGTTGTAACCAATCTGTCATTAACATCTTTTTATCTTTATAACCCTTAAATAAACCTTCGAGTTGAAGAATCGGTACCGTACTCGTTACCATCGTTAAAAGTCCTTGTTTTTGGCGAGCAATAAATAAAGGAATTAACACATCAATTAACATGTCTTCACTGATTGGTTGAGATCCCAATCCGTCTAAAATCAGCACCGAGAGTTTTTGAAGACGTTCAAGTTCACGACTAAATCCATTGACATCTGTTTTTTTAATGGTAAGTAATCTTGGTAACTGAAGGTTGAAATCTAGCATGCCGATGGTTCCTAATTCATTCAGCGCATATCGGTATGCAAAAATACCAAGCGCAAAGGATTTACCAGATTGATGAGGACCAATTAACGCCAGTCCATCGTTAGTTTGCTTTTGCAAAACCTTCATTAAATAAACATAAAGAGCTTTTTGACCTTCACGTTGCTTTAATGATTCAAAGAGTTTGGAATCTTTCCAATCAGGATTAAAGTCATCATAAATTAAAAAACGCGATACCTTTAATTGATCATCAAGCATCGGGCATGGAGAAAATTTACGTTCTAAAAAACCAACAGCGTTTCGTTGAACGCTTAAAACATAATGGCCTTGTGGTTTTAAACATTTACCGGCTAATCGGCATTGTTCTACTTCTTGTTCATCAACCTCTAATTTTAATAAAGTTGATAGATTTTGCTGTATTTCTGATTCTTTAATCTTTAAAATATCGATGGTTTTTTTCAACCATTTACTTTGTTTTACTTGGAGAATGGCTTGCTTGATTGCCTCTTCAAAATCATCCTCTATTAAAGGTTTTGGATTAATCGGTTTCATTTTAAACCTTTCATCTTGTTCTCGAGTCGATCTAGTTCACATTCATAAACTTATGTGACGGGAATTTTAGTTTCGGAATTCTTATTCGAAGTCGTGGGTTCTATCATGTCTTTTTTGACGGGTGTTTTCGATGGTCTAGGTTGACTTAATTGATAAAAATAATCCATGGTATCAACCGCATGTTGAACATTAATCCGAGTCAAACTTCCCGCGAGTTTTTCAACATATCTTGAACTCAAAACATTGTTTTGTGTGGTTAAAACATGATGAATTAATGCATTTATTACACTGGTTGGTAAGGCATATTGATTTTGTAATCGTAATAACAAACTAAAATCTGCCGGAGATACTTCTGCCCCTTGTTGTTTCATCATTAAAAAATCTAAAGGAGACATCATTTCCATTTGATTCATTAGTTTGGTTTGAGTTGAGATTTCTTGTAATTGAACCTTCTGTTGTTGTCGTTGTCTAATAAAAGATGGAATGCGCTTTTCTTGGCGAGCAGCTTGCATGACTTTATCCATATTCAAACGATGATTTAAATCCAAATTAGTTCCGACAATATCTGCGGCAGCAAGCTCATCTAATCCGGTCAGTGTTGCAATCGAAACCATTTGTTGAATGTCATCAGCATTCAACTTTTTAACATCAATGGAAAACTGATGTTGGAGTTGTTCAGCAAATTTAAGTTGGTCAAAGGGTTGCCTAATTTCAGCAAGAGATTTACCTTTGACATGGGGAGTTGCTTGATTTAAAAATGCTGGATGATTTAAATCCGGATGAAAAACTTCTCCAAAACTAATCGAAACATCTTTTGCATTTGCATCAATGGCAGGTGTCATATATTTGGATTCAATTTTCTTCAGGTATAAGTTGTTGGTACGTTGAACGAGCAGACCTTTTAAAATTGGATCTTCCATAAAAGCCTTTGGAGATTTTGGCGCATAAAGTGAAAATGTGAATAAGTTCGTTTTTTCATAACTTTGATGGTAGGTTCTTAACAACCCAACTGCTTCTAATTGCATACGTGCAGATTGAAAAGATTGAGGAGAAGTTTGAAAATAAGATAATAA
>JBEDEK010000027.1:0-7253 GCA_041175745.1 Bacillota bacterium
ATTTATTCCTATGTGAACAACATTCGTACCAAAGATGGTGGTACCCATGAAAATGGTTTCCGTGCTGGCTTAACAAGAGCCGTTAATGAATATGCTGATATCAATAATTTATTGAGAAATAAGGTGAAATTAGAAGGTAGTGATATTCGCGAAGGACTTACCGCGATTATCTCGTTAAAAATTCCAGAAGGAAAACTTGAATTTGAAGGACAAACCAAAGGCAAACTAGGAACGCCAGATGCATTAGCTTATGTCCAAAACATGATTCTTTCAAAACTAACCTATTACTTAACTGAAAACAAAGATTTTGCAACAAATCTTATTAAAAAATGCGTGGATTCTCAAGCTGCAAGAATGGCTGCGCGAAAAGCAAAAGAAGAAGCACGTGGCAACAAAAAATTGCGTTCTGATACGTTGCTTTCGGATAAGTTAACGCCTGCTCAAAGTAAAGAATATGCTTTGAATGAATTGTTTATTGTTGAAGGTGATTCTGCAGGTGGTACGGCTAAAAATGGTCGCGATCGATTGCATCAAGCTATCTTACCTTTACGTGGTAAGCCATTAAATACCGATAGTTTAACGATGGAGCAAATGTTAAAGAACACTGAGTTTGCTACGTTAATTGCAACGATTGGTGCCGGTGTAGGACCCGCCTTTGATATTCAAGATTCTAAATACGGAAAAATAATTATTATGACGGATGCTGATACCGACGGCGCTCATATTCAAACGTTGTTATTGACCTTCTTTTACCATCATATGCGCCCACTCATTCAAGCGGGAAAAGTATATATTGCGATTCCGCCTTTGTATCGAGTGATGAATGAACAAAAGCCAAACCAATTTGTCTATGCCTGGACCGAAGAAGAACTTGAATTAGGAAAAAAGACCGTCGGTTCTCCTTATCGTATTTCTCGCTATAAAGGCTTAGGAGAAATGAATGCATCCCAACTTAAAGAAACCACCATGGATCCAAAAACAAGAACCTTGATTCGCATCAACATTGAAGATCCTCTCATCGTCGAACGTCGCGTCGGTATCCTGATGGGCAAGGACCCCTCTGTTCGTCGTAAATGGGTTGAAGAAAATATCGACTTTACCATTCGTGAAGTAGTAGGAAAGGGAAAAGAAGATGGCAAAAAAATCTAAACCTATTCCAAAACCTATTGTTGAAAAAATCAATGTTGCTCCACTCGAAGATATCATGGGCGAACGTTATGCAACGTACGCTAAATATGTTATTCAAGATCGTGCGATTCCTGATTTAAGGGATGGTTTAAAACCTGTTCAAAGACGGATTATTTATGCCATGTATCATTCAAACAACGTCTTTAGAAAACCCTATCGCAAAAGTGCGACCAGTGTTGGTGAAGTTATGGGTAAATATCACCCTCATGGCGACGCTTCGATTTATGATGCATTGGTCCACATGTCACAACCATGGAAATATCGTGTTCCATTAATCGACTTTCAAGGAAACAACGGTTCCATTGATGGGGATAATGCAGCGGCTCATCGTTATACAGAAGTTCGTCTTGCTCAAATCACCGAAGAACTCGTTCGCGACATCGATAAGAATACCGTTGATACCCAATTGACCTTTGATGATTCTCAAGATGAACCTGTGGTCTTACCTGCGCGTTTTCCCAATCTATTAGTCAATGGAACCCAAGGTATCGCCGTAGCGATGGCAACCAATATTCCGCCGCATAATTTACGTGATGTTATTGATGCAGTCATTTATCGCTTGGGTCATAAAAAAGCTACGATTGAAGATCTGATTGATATTGTCAAGGGTCCCGATTTCCCAACAGGCGGCACGATTTATCGAACAGATGCTTTAAAACAAATTTATTTAACTGGACATGGTCGTGTTGAAATTTTATCCAAAGCAGAGATTAGCAAACTCAAAGGTTATCATCAAATTGTCATCAAAGAAATTCCATATGGGGTCATTAAATCCGCACTCGTCAAACAAATGGATGAAATCCGCTTTAAGAAAATTATTGATGGCATTATTGAAGTTCGCGACGAATCGGATCATCACGGTATGCGCATCGCCATCGACATTCGCGAAGATGCTAACCCAGAAAAAATCCTCCAATATTTTTATTCTAAAACGGATTTAAAGAGTTCTTTCTCTGCCAACATGGTTGCGATTAATAAAGGACACCCAATTACCTTTAATCTACTTCAATATGTGGATGCATACATCGATCACCAAGTCGAAGTCATCACAAGACTTTCCAACTTTGATTTAGTGAAAGCATCTGCTCGTTTAGAGATTGTAGAAGGATTAATTAAAGCGATTGGTATTTTAGATGAAGTCGTCAAGGTGATTCGTAAGAGTGAAGACAAACAAGATGCAATGACGAATTTAGAAAAGAAATTTGCATTTACCAAATCCCAAGCGGACGCGATTGTATCATTACAACTTTATCGTTTAACCAATACCGACGTAACCACTTTAAAAGAAGAAGAAAAGCAATTAAAAGCAACGATTAAAGAACTCAAAGAAATTCTTGAAGATCGAGAAGTTCTCAATAAAAAAATCATCAAAGACTTAAAATTGATTGCGAGTCAATATGGTCAAAATCGTTTAACCAAGATTGTAACGGAACCAAAAGAAACGTTACAAATCGATAAACGAGATTTAATTGCCAAAGAAGATGTCTATATATCGGTGACCAGGGATGGTTATATTAAACGTTCACCTCTTAAATCTTATAAGAGTTCAGAAGGGGTTTGGCCAGGCATCAAAGAAGCTGATTTATTGGTTGGAGTGGGACCTGCGACCACGTTAGATTATGTATTGGTTTTCACCCAACTTGGAAACTATTTATTTATCCCCATTCATGAACTTCAAGAAACCAAATGGAAAGAAGAAGGTAAGCATATTAATTACCTCGTCAATCTCGGGCCTGAAGAAAAACTCATTAAAGCTTTGATTGTTTCTGATTTTAAACCCGATGCATTTGTGGTCTTGATCACGCGCAATGGTCAATTAAAGAAGACCCCATTATCGGAATTCATGGTGCAACGGTACAGTAAACCTCTCACTTGCATGCGTTTACTCGGCGATGATACGGTGGTCGATGTCGATATTACCAATGGACAAGGTCAACTCTTGATTGCAACCTTAGAGGGAAATGTTACTTATTTCTCAGAAAAAGAAGTTAACCCCGTTGGCATCAAAGCTGGTGGTGTCAAAGCGATTTCCTCGTTATTAGGTAAAGATCGCTTAGCAAAATTATTAGTCTATCAACCCGAAGAACGGGGCAAAATTGTCATGTTTACCCGTCAAGGTAACTTCAGAATTTTTGATATCAGTTATGTTGATCTGACTGCTAGATTAGGTAAAATTCAATATATTTTCCAAAGTTTCAAATCTGAACCCCATCAACTCGCTTATTGGCGAAAACTCAATAAACAAGATGAATTTTTGAAAGTAACATTATTACTCTCGAATAAAGAATTGGTTAATTTAGAAACCAATGATTATGCACCAACACCTACCGATAAGTATGCAAAAAAGAACATTTCCATGCCTAAGGGATCCGAAGTCATTGGTGTATACCATGATGCCATCACCCGCATTGATCAACAATATAAAACTGTCGCTTTACCAAAAGTGAATTTAGAAAGTGAAGACAAAGTTGAAAAAGTCTCCCTCTTTGACGATAAGAAATAATGAAAGGTCAACGTTCTTCTCTTTGGGTACCCACATTTTATGCGCCTAAACTAACAGAGGTGACCGCGGATTTTTTTATCAAACAAGGTGTCAAAACCTTATGTTGCGATTTAGATAATACCCTCGCTCCATATGATGAATTAAAGCCTAGAAAAGTGATTTTAGATTGGATTCAAAAGATGAAAACCGCAGGTTTACATTTTCTAATTATTTCCAATAACGATGAAGATCGGGTCAAACCATTTGCAAAGGCGGTTGGTGTAGATTACCTGGCAAAAACTGGTAAACCTTTCCGGAATAAACTCCTTATATTTTTATCACAAAAGGGTTATGCTAAAGACAAGGTGATGGTAATCGGTGATCAGTTATTGACGGACGTTTGGTTGGCAAATCGTTTGGGTATGAAAAGTTTGTTTGTTGAAAAACTTGTCCCTTATGACCATTGGCCGACAAAACCGAATCGTTTCATCGAATATTGGTTAAAAAAACGCTACCGTCGGCAACATCGCTTTCACCACTGGAGGGATCAATGATGAATGAGATGAGAATAATTCGCCGTTGTCCAGGTTGTGGCGTCATCCTTCAAACCTTAGATCAACAATTACCAGGATACGTTCCAGTCAAACACGTCGATCGACATGAAGTTGTCCTATGTCAACGTTGTTTTAAACTCCAACATTATGGAGAAGACATTGCCCCCAAAGAATCTTTCCTCTTTGATGATTTTTATCAAATTCTTGCCAAAGCAAAAAAAGATCAAGCCAGCATCATTTGGGTTTTGGATATTCTCAATTTTGAAACCACTTTATCAGCAGAATTGTTAAGTGCTGTTAAAGGTCTTAAGGTTTACTTTATTGCAACAAAACGAGACCTATTACCCAAGACCCTCAATCAAAAAAAGTTGATGACCTATATTGAAAATTTTTTCAAGTCGATGAATATGGAATACGTCAAAATTATCATCGCATCCAGTAAAACTAATGAAGCGTTGGATGATATCAAAGCCATGATTGCAGAAGACAATCAAGGAAAAGATTTATACGTGATAGGGGCCACAAGTTCTGGAAAATCGAGTTTAATCAACACGTACCTAAAACATTTTTCAAATCAAACCAAAAAGCTCATCACCACATCCCCATTCCCAGGCACAACCTTACGCGTAATTGAGATTCCATTAAATGATACGCAAACCATCTATGACACACCTGGATATGTCGCCAACCACTCGATGTTATCCAAAGTAGAAAAAGAAGTGATTAAGGTGATGATGCCAAAAGTGGAAATAAAGCCAATTGGCTATCGTTTAGGAGCAAAAGATGCATTGGCAATCGGTGGATTAGCTCGTTTGGAAATACTTACCGGCAAGAAGCAATTCGTTTATGGATATTTTGCTAACACTGTCACCTTTCAAAAAATGGCCATCCAAAAAGCTGATGAATCATTTTTCAAGATGATCGAGAAAAATCAATTAAGACCGATTTCAAAATCCTTTACAAAAAAAGATGACTTTACATTAGTTGAGTTTACGTTACCAACCAAGGGTCGAGCTGATCTTGCCATTTCTGGTTTTGGATGGCTTAGTTTCTTAGCAGAAGGTCAAACCGTTCGTTTACTATTGCCGAAAGGGGTCTTGGCAAAACTATTACCAAGTAAGGTGCAATCAACATGACTTCCAAACAACGATTATATTTAAGAAAATTAGGTCAAACGTTACCTACCAAGTATCAAGTGGGTAAAGATGCTGTGCATCCAGAACTCATACAATTATTAGATTTGGCTTTAACCAAAAATGAATTAATCAAGGTCCATCTTTTAAAATCTTCTCAAACGGATGCGGATAACTTTTTACCAACCTTGGTGAAAACCTTAAAGGCAGAACTTGTTCAAACAATTGGGCATCGCGTGATTATTTATCGACCCAATCCAAAGAATCCCAGGATTCAATTACCAACATGATTCGATTATTGTACGGTTCCCCATTCGATCCCATTCACCATGGTCATCTTGCCATGCTAAAAGCCGCTCAACTTCATATTAGAGCCGATGAAGTAACATTAATTATCACCAAGAATCCAAGGTGGAAAAATATTACCACGAATATTTTGGATCGGATAAATATGGTGAAGCTTGCAATTGCTAATGAACCGACATTTCAATTATCCTTATATGAAGTTGAAAAGGATGCGGTTATCAACTTTACTATTCATACCGTTCAACATTTCAAACAACTTTATCCAAACGATCAACTTTACTACCTTATTGGTGGTGATCAAGTTGAACAATTTCATAAATGGAAAGATGCGGATAAGTTAAAAACGTTCGTTCAACTCATTGCCTACCCTCGACCTGGTTCATCCTTAGATCATCCTAACTGGCAGCGTTATAGTATACAAAAAATGTCTGGGCCTTTGTTTCCAGTTTCTTCTACCAGTATTCGAAATTTAGAATCATTAGCAACACCTTTGCCCGTGATTCAATACATTTTTGAAAATCAACTCTATTTTGTTCCAAAGTTAAAGGCCTTTTATCAACCTAAACGCTTTGAACATGTTTATTCAACTGCAACCCTAGCGTATGATATCGCATTACAAAATCAACAATCGTCTACGGATGCTTTCTTGGCCGCCATCCTTCATGACATTGCAAAAGATATGGATGAAGAGGAAGCACGCTCGTTACTAGATGAATATGATACAGTCAATCAACCGGTGGAAAGTTATGCTTTACATCAATTTGTTGGTGCAATTCTCGCTCGGCAAGAGTTCAATATTAAACAGGATAGTATTCTAGAAGCGATTCGATATCACACGACTGGAAAAGCGCAAATGGGGACCTTGGCACAAATTGTCTATGCTGCAGATAAGATTGAACCCACCCGTGGATATGATTCAACTGCCCTCATTGCCGCTTGCAAAAAAAATTACCATGAAGGGTTCTTAATGGTGCTGAAAGAAAACCTATTACACCTGAAGAAAAAGAAGCACAAAATTACCAATCATTTAGTTAAAGAATGTATGGAATATTATTTAGGAGAAAACGATGGCAAATAAATCACTCAAAACACTGGTGCTTTCCATCCTAGAAGATAAGCAAGCCGAAGACATTAAAATTTATGATGTAAAAGGGAAATCCCCAATCACAGATTTTTTTATCGTTGCCTCAGCGAATAACTTTAGAAAATTAGATGCAATTATCAATCAACTCCGTAAGGACTTTATTCATCACCCCAAATTCAAAGTGCATCACATAGAAGGTAAAGCAGAATCAGGTTGGATGGTCTTTGATCTCTATGATGTGGTCGTCCACCTCTTTGATCCCACTCACCGTGAGAAGATGAAGTTGGATGAGATCCTTGAAAACCAAGTCAAAGCTTAGTAAGTTCAAAAACCCTCTACTTCGTATAATGTCTATTATGTTAACCAAGTAATACAATTTAACCATTATTACAAGATATTTCATGTATTGAAAGTACTTTGAGACCTAAGATTAAAAGGTCTTTTACCTAACTTATCCACATGGATAATGTACTAAATTACTACTAATTAAGTATCTCTAAAATGGG
>JBEDEK010000028.1:0-2639 GCA_041175745.1 Bacillota bacterium
AAGGATATTCAACTTGGAAAAGATCCGGTCGCTTTTAAAACCATCCGTGAGCGATTTGTAGAGATTACGGAAGAATTAAAGTTAGATTTGCCAATCAAATCGATTTTGCAAGACATCTTACAAAAAATGAAGATTTCCAAATCCCTTCCTTATATTGTTTCACGTGGTGAATATTTATCTGCCTTAATCCTTTCAAATTATCTTGATTTTGCCTTTCTTGATGCAGCTGATATTGTTCGCTTTAAAGGTAATCAATTAAATCGTCCTAAAACAAGAAATGATGCGGGTTTACTGCTTAAAAAGCATCCATATGTTGTGGTTGGAGGTTTTTATGGTAGTGATGAAAATGACCAAATTCAAATTTTACCTCGTGGTGGTTCTGATATAAGTGGTGCCTTAATTGCTGATGCGGTGAATGCAAAACTTTATGAGAACTGGACGGATGTCGATGGATTCCTAACTTGCGATCCGCGGATTGTGGAAAAACCCCAACGCATCGAAGCATTAACCTATCGGGAACTTCGAGTTCTATCCTTCATGGGTGCAAGTGTGATTCAAGCTGAAACGATGTTCCCTTTAATCAAAAAAGGCATACCGACTCAAATCAAAAATACGTTTAATCCTACCGGTGAAGGGACGATGATTTTTAGCAAACTACCACCGGACCGTTATCAAAGTGCAATTACAGGTATTACCGGTGTCAAAGGTTTTAACTTGGTTGTAGTTGAAAAAGAAATGATGTCAGAGACGCTCGGTTTTGATCGAAAAATTCTAAGAATATGTGAAAAGCTTGGTATCAACGTTGAACATTTCCCCTCGGGAACAGATACCTTCTCCATGATGATTGAATCAAAATATTTACAAGAAGGTAAAAAAGAAGCATTGCTTGCTAAACTCAAAAAAGATTTAAGACCTGATGTTGTTGAAATAACGGAAGGCATCTCCCTCATCTATGTTGTGGGTCGAAATTTATTACAAAATAAAATGAATGTACTTAAAGTTTTCTCGGCTTTGGTCAACGCCAATGTTAACTTAAAAATGATTGATTATGGCAGTAATGGTTTACACTTGGTCATTGGAGTAGAAGATATCGATTATAAGTTTGCCATTAATGCCTTGTATAACGAATTCGTTTTAGGAGGAACAACCAAATGAAAGCAATCTCACTCGCAATTGTTGGAGCAACAGGTGTTGTTGGGCGAAAATTCTTAGAGGTTTTAGAAGAACGTAAAATCAAGGTTCAGACTTTGGTGCTTTTTGCCTCTGAACGTAGTAATGGCATGATCATTCCCTTTCAAGGAAAAAACTATCCTGTGATTACACTAAATGAAGCGAATGTTAAAAATAATCCGGTTGAATATGCTTTGTTTAGTGCTGGTAGCGATGTGTCGCTTCAATATGCTCCACTCTTTGCAAAACAAAAAACATTGGTAATCGATAACTCCGCCGCTTGGCGAATGGATTCTAAGGTACCCTTAGTGGTACCAGAAGTCAATCCTAAAGATGCATTGAAACACCAATATATCATTGCAAACCCAAATTGTTCGACGATTCAAGCTGTTGTCGTAATGAAACCACTACACGATGTTTTTCGTATTAAACGCATGGTCATTGCAACCTACCAAGCAGTCAGTGGTGCCGGTAGTAAGGGTTTACACGATTTATCAGAAAAACTTCCAACAGGTAAAACCACAAAGTTTCCTTATCAAATTTACGAGAATGTCATTCCCCATATTGATATTTTTATGGAAAACGGTAACACCAAAGAAGAAGAAAAAATCATCAAAGAATCAAGGAAAATCATGGGATTACCTAACCTTAAAATCAGCAGTAGCGCTGTAAGAGTTCCAGTCAAAAACGCTCATAGTGAAGTGATCAATTTAGAGTTTGAAAAACCTTTTGAATTAGCAAAGGTTTACGCTTTATTATCGAAGGCTCCAGGTCTAGTGGTGTATGATAAACCAGAAAAAAAAGAATATCCGATGCCTTTACTGGTGGATGGTAAAGATGAGGTTTATGTCGGTAGAATCAGAAGAGACGAGTCCGTTGAAAATGGATTAAATATGTTCGTGGTTGGGGATAATTTACGAAAGGGTGCTGCCACGAATGCAGTACAAATCCTCCAACTTTTCATTCAATAAAAATGATTAATATCCTTATTTATTTTGCAATCTTTTTTGCAAAAATGACAGAAGTTAGTATTGGGGTTTTTCGTTTACTTTTAATGACAAAAGGTTTTAGAAAACAAGCATCTTTAATTGTCTTTTTTGAACAGATGATTTGGGTTGTCAATGTCTCTTTGGTTGTAACCCGTATTACCGAAGATCCTCTTAGAGTACTTGCTTACGCGAGTGGTTTCGCTTTCGGATTGTATTTTGGATCATGGTTAGAGGGTCGTGTAGGACTGGGTAATATCAAAGCAGAAATCATTGCCGAAAAAGATGAAGCCCTTGCATTTGCCGATGAATTAAGAAGTCATGGATTTGCTGCAACCATCCTTGAATCTGTTGGAAAAGCGAATCACCGCAATGCGATGATCATTTCCTATATTCCTCGTAAAAAAAGAAAAATGGTTGCTCAATTGGCAACCCATTTTCCTAAAGCAGTGGTGACGTTTTTAGATGTTAGACCTGTTCAAG
>JBEDEK010000029.1:0-3680 GCA_041175745.1 Bacillota bacterium
GAACTTGGATAAAGTTTTTACTAATTTTAATCTATCAAAATCATAACATTTCAACAGTTAAAAAAATTAGGAACTTTAACTGAAAACCTATGGAATTTCATATTTATGCTTTTCCAAATGCAAAAATGGCGGCCCTCTTATCCCCCAATCCCCTCTGTTTAATAAATTAAAAATTTTGACTTCATGAATAGCGATGTTTAATAAAATAGTCGTTGGATAACCTATAACAAAAACCTCTCACTTGAAGTATTCGCCGGTGCGAAGGTGAGAGGTTAGATACTACCGGATTAGGAGAATACTGGTGGAGATGCGGAGAGTCGAACTCCGGTCCAGAGAAGATCCCACATTAGCGTCTACAGCTTAGACGATATTGATTTAACCTCTAGCGTAGATATCGACAAACTAGCCCAAGGCGAGATTCATAAATTTTCGTCAACTACGTGAATCAGTGTAATTGCTTAGCTTCTTGGTATGACACTGGTCCGTTGCGTGAAAAGCGAAACCAACGGTAGCGCGCAGTCCCGCGTGTGCGGGTCACAGTATATCGGAGCTTAATGGTTAAGCGGCTGCGAATTGTAAACTGTTGCCAGTTACTTTGTTTTGGTGATAACGTCACCACTCGGCTGCATCTAATGCGCGATGACAACCCTGTCGAAACCATGACATCCCCAGGTTGTTGCTCATATGAGCACTTTTATCTTAAGACAAGAGCTTTACAAATGCAATCATCCCAACTCCAATTGCTTAATGAATTGATTTACTTATATAATAAAAACGCACAGAGGTATTATGAAAACACTTAAACTCATCTTCCAATCTATCTTTAGTAACGAACCCATTATGCAAGCTAGAAACCAACCATGGTACATTGCAATTGTTCTTTTTGTTGTTTCCATCCTACTTGCAACTTATCCAACCTATACTCAAATTCTAAATCGCGATGGATCCACCTTCTTATCTGGCAATACCTTTTCCATCGAAAATGCACTCGTTTCATTTACTGAAGCTTTAGACGAAGAAGGTGTTGATTTAGTTGTTGTTTCGGAAACAATAGATGGTGAAACCAAATATTACCTCGATAATCAAGGTGTTAATTGGGATGATGCTTTTACTGAAACGTTACCCAGTGAAGAAGCTTTTCCTTATTTTGAATACACCGTAAATAATGTGTCGAGATTAAGAGTATTTTTACAAGCCGATGATCAAACCAACGAGGGTGTTGCTGAGTTTGTTAGCCGTCTCCTTGCTTTGCCTATCGGAGATGATCAAATCGGTAGTTTTATGTTATTAACAAGATCTGCTGTCTACATGTACGTTTACAATCCTGCCGCGTTAGCAGAAGGTTCAGTTAATGGTGAGGGATTCGCTACAGCCTTTACAGGTACCTATGACGAAGTTCCTTTGGGCACCAATTTAGCGAACTTTGTTCAAGTTGATTTAGATGGTAATGTTATTGATGCAAACGATGTGAGTGAATACGTTAACCTTGTTTTTGCAAATTGGCTAAACTTCTTTGATCAAAGCTTTGCTTATTCTAAATCTGTCTTATTACTGGCACAAAGTGGTTTAACCCTTGTGGTAAATGCGGTGATGGCACTCATGATGTCTATTGTGATCTTCATCATGACACGTGGTAAATTGAATCCAAATAATCACTTCAAATTTGGTGAAACCATGAAAATGGGTGCGTGGTCATTATTCTCCCCAGCCTTACTAACCATCGTCGCCGGAGCATTGTTCCCTGAATTTGCAGGCACTGCCTTTGTTTTATTTGTTGGACTTCGTTTAATGTGGTTGTCGTCTAAATATTTAAGACCCGTTGACGCAAATGTTGTTCCCAATACAGCAAAGAAATAAACTATTTTTTCGTTGGTCTGCCAATCGAATGGTATTCAATCCCTTTCATTGTCTTCGGATCAAATAAATTTCGCCCATCAAATACAATCGGTGTTTTCATTAAGCGGGTAAAATCACTCGCTTTGAGATTTTTGATTTCTTTTGCATCGTTTAAAATAATCGCCACATCAGCATCTTTCAGTGCATCATCAATTTCAACCGCATAGGCTAAACATGGTTTTTCACCGCGTAGATTAAAGAAATCAAAGGTGGCTTTTTTATCATATGCAAAGATGATGGCTTCTTGATCTGCTAAGGTATCAATGACTTTAAATGCTGGAGAGTTGCGAACATCAGTTGTTGAGCCTTTATAACTTAATCCGAGGACTGCAATCTTTTTGGATTTAATTTGATGATTAAATCGTTCCATCACTCTTTTCAAGAATCGTTTCGTTTGATCTTGGTTAATCGCCATCGTAGCGTCTAACATACTTCCATTGATTTGATGTTTAGTCGCTAAATACTTGAGTGCTTTTAAGTCTTTAGGAAAACAACTTCCTCCAAAACCAACACCAGGTTGAATAAACTGATTACCAATGCGAGGATCATAACCAATGCCTTTGACGACATCCTGGATGTCTGCACCTACCGCTTCGGCAATTTGTGACATTTCATTGATGAAAGATACTTTCGTAGCCAAGAAAATATTAGCGGCATATTTCGTCAAAGCCGCACTACTTGGATCAGTCACTACATAAGGGATCTTTTGAGAATACTTAAAAAGTGTTTGGATTTTTTTCACTAATCCACTTTGAGTCGTGCCAACGATGACTCTACTTGGTGATGAGATGTTTTTTAATGCCTCGCCTTGAGAAAGAAATTCAGGGATGATGACAATTTGTATGTCTTTTCTGTTTTTTTCTAACGCCATCTTAGTTAATGTTTCAAAAGTTCCGGGTAAGACGGTGGACCGAATCAAAACTAAAATTCCATTTTTGCCGTGTGCAAGTACATAAGAAAAAGCTTCTTCAATCGAAGATATATCAATTTGACCGTTTGCACCTTCCGGTGTTGGAACTGCAATCAAAACAACATCTGATTTGGTAAGGCCTTGCGAAGGTTCGTCCAAGTAAGAAAGGTTTTTGCTATGTTTTTTTAACAAACCAAAAACACCTGGTTCGTTTAAATAGTCTGTTAGATTTTTTAGATCATTGATTTTAGCAATATCTTTGTCAAACCCCCATACGGAATGGAACTGCGCTAAATAGGCAGCATTTGTTAAACCCACATAACCAAGTCCAATCACAGTAATGTTCATATGGTCACCCTTATTTTATTGTTTTGGTTTTTGCATGGATATATTTGGCAAGATATCCACTTAAATACATCCCTGTTGCTAACTGTAATTCTACTATATTAGGATTGGTTTTAACTGAATATACATAAGGATTTTTTTTGTTTAAGTAAAAGATAGAAATTAAGGCAAAAGACGTTCCTGTTGCTTTAGCTGTTTTGATAGCGATTTTTTTAATGTCTTGGGGTGTTTCGATTTGTTTTAAATAATCTTTGCCGTTCATGGTCACAACTTCTACACCAGCGATCACCCGTTTACCAATGACAAGGATTTTAAAGAGTTGGCGGTCTTGGGGTGGCACATACGCTTGGACAATTAAGGGTTGCATACCAATGGGTTCTAACACTTTTACCAGCTCTCTTTCGTCACGAACAAAATAGATTTTTTCATTAAGTTGTGGATATCGATTTTTCACTAGGACTGGATAATGGATATCGTTCATCATATCTTTTACTTCTTGGATGACTTGCATTAAATTGACGTTAACTGA